>WJKO01000281.1 GCA_014729055.1 Promethearchaeota archaeon
CAGGAAAAAGCAAAAGCAGCGCTTACAGAATTATTTTCAGAGACAAGGAATGAAGAAACTCCGATTGTCGTTGAACGGATTGTCAATGATATCGATGAAATAGTCAGGTTAGTAAGATTCCCCGGTTGGCAGAATACCAAAGCCGGTGAACGCGAAGTCCAAAAAGCTCTTCGGAAAGTCATCTACGTCAAATATAAAATTAAGGATCAGGATTTATTTGATAAGGCATATGGTTATATCCGGGAGTATTATTAGTCAAGCTTCTAACTGTAGAACCTGAATGGTATCTTATTATGATTCTACAGTGATAGTCATCTTTATCGCAGTTGGACCATTTAGCGAAAACCCCATTTGATATTGAACTCTTTTACCAAATATAAGTCGATTCCAAGTATCTAATTCGATTTGGTTCTTATGGAAAAATATGTCATCGGATCTGCCGTCTATTGTAACAAACCCATGAGTTGCTTCTACTCTAAGGACTTTTCCATGATAAACTTTTGGCGATTCTACTCCTCCTGAAATATCTTTAATTTGTGTTCGCTGTTCAATTGAAAAAGGAGTGTTTCTTAGATGTCGAAATATCTCTTTT
Organism: Promethearchaeota archaeon; assembly: GCA_014729055.1. Classification (GTDB taxonomy): domain Archaea; phylum Asgardarchaeota; class Lokiarchaeia; order Sigyniarchaeales; family Promethearchaeaceae; genus WJKO01. The sequence goes on from WJKO01000281.1 coordinate 593, forward strand.
GCCTCTTTAATATTTTCAATTTGGTCAGATTCATATAGAAATCTAGCATACCAAAATTGAGATTCATAATTTTCATCCCATTTTGTAAACGAACGTTTATAATAATAAGTAATTTCGGATATTTGGTTAACATCAGATTTTCTGAGCAAGGTAGCATAAATAAAATTTAGCATTTTATCACCACGGTTGCTTGCAAGTGCTTCGTGAACATAATTTAAAGCTGTTTTAAGTTCGTTTCTCTCCACGAGCATTTCCGATAATCGTTTTGCGATGTAGGGGTCTCTTGGATTTCCATTACGAGCTTCTTTTAATGCTTCAAAGCTTCTTCCATCATCCTCAAGAAGTTTTGCATACTCAGATTCAAGAGATAGAATATATGGATCTTCGAAATAGCGTTGCTTTAAAACATCAAATACTTTTTCTGTTTCACGGATTGCAGTCTGTATATCCTTCTTTGAAATACTTGAATCAGCCATCAAATCTTTTAGACTATCTACATGTAATTTAAGCTTTGTAACAGCTGCATATTTTCCAGATGTAGAATCTTCAGGAATTTTCCGTAATACTGAGAAAGCTTCATTTCTAATCTTCTCTCTTTCTAATCTATGGGTTGCTTTTTCTGCTTTAGTTTTTAAGACTTCAGATAAAGTATGCTTAATCGATATATCATGAGGAGAAATTTCAATTGCTTCTTCCAACATTTGTTTTGCAAGTGTTAAATTGCCTGACGAACGTATTCTTTCATAATTTGCTCTTTGTTGAAGGTAGTATGCATCCTGGGGATTTAAATGTTTAACTAACTCAAATATAGCATTAGCATCTTCATAATTTGGAAAAATTTCATTTATTACTTTAGCTTTTATTAAACCTCTTAGTGCTTGATTGTCAACACTGTACATTGGGTTTAACCCTTTAATCAAATTAATATATTCGTTGTATCTGTCGGTTGAATCTGTTAGTACACGTTCAAATACTATTTGTGCTATTTCTGGATGTCTGCAAGTATACGCTAGATCATCCCATGGAAGGTTTAATATATTGATAACATGCTCTAAAGGCTTTAGCAATCTGGATTTGAATTCGTTGAATGGTATCTCATGAATTCGAGAGATCAATCCTGCTCGCACTGGAACATTAAATCGATATAAAACTGAGACTGAAAGATATAATCTTTTAGCCTCAATCGGAGTAATGTTTTGATACTCGTCCAAAATAATATCTTCGTATGGTTTACCATGGGAAGCTTCATGTAAGGCAACCAACAATTGCCTTCCAGCTCTGTCATGGAATTCTTTTATTCTCTCTTCATGTGTTCTATGAATTAATGCTGGCCCTAACGATTGATATTTCTCCAATAAAGTAACGAGTTCATCAATTTCAGAGTGTGACAAGTAAGGAACCTTGTATTGGCTTACGAGATATTCGTCAAGCGTTTCGCAGTGAACATTCCATTCATTAATCCTTTCAGCAGTAATAACAGTAATTTTGAGATTTCTCGCTCTTGAAAAATTTAGTATATCAAGAATAAGACTGAGATTATCTGAAGAATTATCTATGAATATAAATAGTCTTTCTCTGGTATTATTCGCTAATTCATAAATAGCATCGAAATTCACAGGTGTATAACTATTTCTAAATAAGCAAAGAGTCCCGGCTTTGATAGAAGCTTCCCACGCAATACGCTTTAACAAAACTGATTTCCCGGACCCTGCTTCAGCTTTTAATGCATAAAGTTCACTAACAGATGGTCTATCTTCTTCATTTCGTAAAATAACATCTTCTATAATTTTTTGTTCGACTTTACGTCTTACATCAAGATCATTTATAATAGGGTACCATCCAAGACCAAATCCAGAATAAAAGAGTTTAGCTGATCCTTCTTCATGTGGAATATCTTCTCGTATATAATCAAATTCATTATTTAAAAACTGTAGTAACGAAGGTGAAGGTATTTCTTGTGTATTAAATCGTGAAATAATAGGACTGGAATTATCTAACTTAGATGCTAAGCAACGAAAAGATGGATTTATTACTGAATCAAGTTCAGTAATAAAAGATTCGAATGTTGAATCAATAACCTTGATATTTTTTCTAGCCCATAAGTCAATTTCTTCTTGTCTAACATTTGGACGAATAAGGTAATATCTTGGTCGTGATTTTATTCTTTGTGTTAATTCTAACAACAATGTTCTTAGATCAGGATCTTGAATTGAATGACCTATAAAAATTAGAGTATTCTCAATAGCCCACTCCTCGAACATCTGGAATAGGCGGCTTCTATTTTCTCTGTATTGTGCGTATTGGTCTGCAGATAGAATTAGGGGCAATCGATCATCATGTGTATTTGTAATACAACCATGCAATTTCAAGTATATAAGACAGGATTTGTCACGAATATATTCATCAACCCTGTCATTATTTGAAAGAAATGGGATTAATCTTTGTGTTCTTTTATCTGAAATTTCATAAGCTTGCTCAACTATTCGATCATAGTTAGTGGTAACAATTCCTCTCCACACAAAAGTAGGAATTAGTCTATGAAAAGAAGCAGGACTGAATTCACGAAAAATTTCTGCTATATAATCTTGAACAGTGAATAAATCAGTTGAAGATTGAGCTAACTCTGCAATCCAAGTCAATGAATCATAGCTATTGTTGTAAGAAGTTATAAATTTATTACCAATCTGATCCTTTAACTCAGAGCCGATTGGTATTTTTTTCCCCTCGGGATGCATTGCACCAATAGATGCACCAGCTCCAAATACTAAAACAACTCGACCATTTCGTACTTGGTCAACTAATGGTTTCGGAAGTGTAGACACGTAAAATTCCTCCCAATTACAATAGCAATTGTATTAGTATTTTTCATAAAAGCTGCTGCAACTATATGTTTTCTAAAATGCAAAAAACAGCTCATTTTATATAAATTATCGTTCTTCACCCTCTTTTATGTCAAGAGTATCTAATATATTACTTATTTGTGTGTTCTAGCTGGAAGAATGCCTATAAAACCGTATACTACAGGACAAACTCCCTTAACCGCCCCAATAAAACCGATTTCAGGCACCCCAGGTCGGTAATATTCTCAGCATTCGGATACAGCGAAGAAATCCCTGAGTTCTGAATCCCAATACCGAATATAGGGTGCCGATTGCTTAGTTCGGCAAGATATGACCGCAA
>WJKO01000282.1 GCA_014729055.1 Promethearchaeota archaeon
CCCTTTGACATTCTTATTCGATTGAAACATGTGTTTTTATCTCGTTTGACTAAGATACATCCCCCGATCGAATCCTTGAAATTTACTATTAAAGTAAATAATGATGATAAGAATCAATTATTATTTGTTCTGAAAAAAGATAATATAGAATTAGAACAAATTAGCTCAGTTTTGGCAGACCAATATTCGCAAATAATGATACGTAGAAATGAATTAATTGCATTAATTTTCGGTTATATCTCTATTGAGGATACAGAGATCGATGTATTGAATGAACTAAACAATTATAATAACATACGCAGAGTTTTGAATATCTTATTACCAACTTTAGAACCAATTTGGGATTATTTTCATCGATATTGAAAGAAATCTTTTCATTGATATTTCTATTTTTGATTTTATTTGATTTTATTTTTGATTTTATTTGTCTCATTTTTTTTTATTTGTCTGGAATTAGCATAGATATAAAATAGGTTAAAGTAAAAAATAGATTAACCATGGAAAATGAAGAAATGGATTCGTCAGAACAAGAAATCTCAGTCTCTGATTTATGGGAAAATATTGGATTTCATAGACCTTTGGGAGGATTTTTTTATAAGCTACCACTCGAGGTTCTCTCTTTGGGTTTAGGATTCATATTTGCGGGATTCTTATGGGGAATTCTATATCCTTTTCCAGAATCAATGGGCTATCGATCAGCGATAATTGGAATTTTCAGTTTGTTTTTCCAAGCGATGGATCTAGGCACCGCAAATATGATGAAGCGATTTATTGGTGAAAGTAATATTAAAGATCCGAAAAAGATGGTTAAATATATTCAATATTTTATTTGGTATCAGATGTGGACTGGGCTGATTCAAACAACTGTAATTGCTATTTATGCCCTATACTATGTGCCCGAATCTCAATTAACTTATGCAATTTGGATAATGATCTGCCACTCCTTAGTCCAATATCCGGGTATGTTAAGAATATTTTACAATACGCTCAATACTTTACAACAATATAACAAGACAGCAGTTCTTACGTTTATCGCCGACGATATCTTTCAAAGGATTATAGAAATTGGATTCGTTTTGGTCGGTAAGTATTATGGAATTGCTCATCCTGAAATAGGTGAATTAATGGGCATAGCCATTGGAGCTACCGTGGGCTATTATGCCGACGATTTTCTTGCCACAATCGTATCTGCAAAATATTTTGCCAAGGTACTAAAAGGATATGGATTCACGTTGAGAGATTGTTTTCGCTCTGACTTTGGTAAAGGAATCTTTAAAGAATGTTTTACCTGGGGGCTAAAGAGCGGAATACCCGGGCTTCTCATGGGATTTGTTTCATATTTGACTATGATTTTTTGGTTGAATAATGTTTATCAATATACAACGTTTATTGCGCTTGCTGGTATAGCTAAAGTATTTAGTAATCCCATCAATTATAGCATTGATTTAGGTGGTGCCATTTCAGAATCATTTATGAATGATAAGAAAAAGCTGGCTAGTTATTATGTAGCTCAAGCGTGGAGATATACAGGACTCATACATGGTTTTATGTTTTCAATTCTAATATTATTTTCATTTATACTAGACGATTTATATATTTGTTTTAATCTAAAATATTATCTTCTTAGTGCTCCTTTTATGTTTCCCCAGATTCTGCGTAATCTTCAAAATCCATTCCATAGAATCAGCAACAATATCCTCTCTGGTACTGGAAGAATTAATTTTCAGATGATTATGCAAATTTTAGAAGCGGGAGTGACTCTTATTTTTTGGATTCTGATTATTCTGGTTTTTAAAATACCTCAAAATGCTCAATTTATAACGATTATATGGTTGATGTCTTGTGGGGATATATTTATTGTTATTGGTAAAATGCTGGTTAACTATTATTATATTCATAAACATGTTTTAAAACTTAAGATACCTTTCTATCAAACATTCATCGGTCCTTGGGTTTCCACATTTATTGTTCTTGGATTAGGCTATATATATTATAGATTTATCTTTAATCCAATGCATCTTAGTTTAAACTTCATTATTGCCTTTATTCCAATGGTAATTATATGCTTTGCCCTTTTCCCAGTTTTCCTTTATTTTCCTCTGACTTGTATTCTTGGCTCGTGGGATGATCAAACAATGAAAATTCTAAAGAAAGCATATAAAATCAGCGGAGCTGGTAAGGTCATTTCATATCCGCTTTATAAGATCTTAACATATATATCCAAAAAAACGCCCTTATATAATAAATTTACAATTGATGATCAAGAGGCTATGAAAGAATTAAAAGAACTAATGACGCTAAAGAATAAAACCAGAAAAGAGCAATATAAAATTGATATAGCTTGAAATAATCCAATCGTGGATTAAAAAATATAATAAAACAAAAAAATATAATATCTGGTTTGAATGATAAAAATATAAGAAAAGGATAGGAACGAGAAAGATGGATCTGAGTAACATAAAAGGCAATATACTATTATATCTCGCCTTATGGGATGATGATATTGGTCCAACAGTGGTTGAGCAGTTTCCCGAAGAAACAGACATCGATCTCTACGAAAATGCTGACAAGATCTTTCTGAGTTTCCAGACTATTTTTGGTAACTCACCAGACGTGCAATTTGAAAAAACTAACTTGATTCTTCCATTAAAGTCTCAAAACATTGTCTGTAAGATTTTGCTCGATACAATTCCGAATGAAGATTTGAGGGGTGGCTACCAACCGTTTATAATTGTATTCATCTTTCCTATTATCTTTCCTGAAGAGTCACTCCATATTTTTGCGAATATTCAGGAATCAATCATCTCACGATATAAAGCCAAGAAAACAATTCATCTAAAGCAAGAAATAGAGAAAATCGTATTGCGTGCGAAAAAAGAAGCATCTAAATTGTTTGAGCAAGGAGAAATCAATTTTAAAGACAAAAATTATGCCGAAGCGAAAAAATCATTTAGTGGAGCGTCTAATATTAGTAAAATTATTAATGAAGAAAACATCGCCCAACGATATGAGGCGAAACTTAATGATGCATTGATAAAACAAGCCAAACAAGTCTATATTGAAGCTATAAAAGATTATAAAGACGGCGAATATAAGAATGCTGAGAAGATATTTAGAAAATCGCTTGATTTAGCGAAAAAAACAGATGAATCTAATATAATTAAAAAGATTCGAAAGTCGATGGATAAAAATTATAAGAATTGGGCTAAGTCATACGCAAAAATAGGAAAAAAAAGTAAAAAGAAGAGAAATTTCATTAAAGCGAACGAATATTATAAGAAAGCCTTGAATGTGGCCCAAAAATCACAGATACGGAAGCTTATCAAAAAATATAATAAGAAATTGGACAAAGTGCCTCACGTCCCGCTGGAAAATAATAAATAATTATGA
>WJKO01000283.1 GCA_014729055.1 Promethearchaeota archaeon
AAATGATGGAGAATGGCAATTATTTCGGATGATTTAAAGAAAAAAATGAAGAAATCCATGGGTTTTGTAATCATGTTTTTTGGTTTCTTTCTTATCTTGATCGGCTTCTTGTTTGGATTTCTTTTTGAAATATATGGCTTATTTTTTATAGCCCTTGCTGGCGGGATTTTATTAATAATTGGGATTATTTTATTTAGATCGGTAAAAGAGAGTTTATTTGATTTAAGCTCATTCTTCTCTTCTAAACAAAAAGACAAGGAGAAAAAATGTTCAAATTGTAGTCGAATGAATGTTGCTGATGCTATTGTTTGTTCATATTGCGGTCAAAAATTTGTTGATACAGAAGGTCAAAAAATGACTACTATCAGACAATCAGGAAATCAAAAGCAAATTTGCCCAAACTGCCATGCAGAACTTGAAAATAATTTGCAAGTTTGTCCCTATTGTGGCATTAATCTTAGATAAAGCGTTGAAAATTATCAAGAGTCTAAGCCAAAATAATCATACTTTTTATAAGGATCATTTGAAGGTTAATAATTTCTTCCCTTGACATTAATTTCGGGAATTCCTCTTTTTGATCCTTACCATTAATTTCATCAACTAAGAGATCAATGCTACGCAATATCTGATTCATTCTTTTTCTACAAGTATAGCGTAAAATACAAAATATATAAATTAATTGGATATTTTTCTTAAGGATTCAGAGAATAATAAATATAGAGGGGGTTATTGAATAAGATGTTATCAGATACACATTATAAGTATTTTCGTGCATATGGCACCGTCTTTTTTATCAACCAAGCAACGAAAAATGAAAGAGGAAGCCCTATCGAAATTGTCAAGAGAAATTTGTAGAAAGGATGAAAATTAAGTCCAAATAAAGCATATTGAACAAGTATAACAACTGGCTGATGGAATAGATAGACGAGATAAGAATGTTTCGATAGAAATTTACTAGGTTTTGATGAACTGTCGAAATACTTTTGAAATGCATATATTAAACTGACAAACATCCCCATTAAGAAGAAAACTTCAATGACGGAATATACAAGAGAAGTCCACGTAAAGCCGCCTTGTAAATAATTGCTATCTATTGGCACATATATACTTGTGATGATGAATAAAGTCAAACAGATCACAGAGATTAGGATCCAGAACGGGGCAATCCTTGCAAAATTCTCCTTCTTGAGCCATCCATGTCGATATGCGGCTATACCTAACAAGACAAAAACTAAATAATGCGGCCAATGCCCCCATTCTACTTGATAAACATATAGGAAAGCAGTCCATTCATTAAACGGGTGCCAGATTCGCACAACGAATGTGACTATACCTAACAAGACAGAAAGTGCAATTAATTCGCTTGTTTTTGGAAAACGGATCGATTTTAGATTAATTGATTTTAAATGAGTTGTTTTTAACCGAATTGTTTGTCTTAATTGTATATTCTTGTTTTCGATAACATCTTCTTCTATATTTTGATATTTTGCACGGCTTTTCGCTTTCTTTTTCTGCTGTTCTTTTATTAAGACGTAAAACAAACCATAAAATAATAAATGTTCAAGAAACCAAATATGTCCGAGATTAAGATCGGGCCAGTTAGGTCCAGTCCATCCACTCGGTTGTCCGCCTATACCGAAATACACCAAGATATAGTATTCAAAAAAATTCAAGTATTCGTAACCTCGAAAATGAATATAGTAAAAATAAGTTTGAATAGGCATAACAACTAATAGGAAAAAGATAAGAGGAATCAACAACCTTTTATTTCGGTCGGATCCAAATGTTGGCTGACCTTTCCGATCGTATGTTCCCGGCATGAAATATGCAGCAAGAAAGAAAAAAATAGACATCAAAAAAGCAGCATCTATTGCAAAAAATGGCGTAATGATACCAGTTGTGATCTCCTCTTTAATAAACCACCACCCAGTCCAGGTCCCATATGCTCTTCCGCAATGGTGTATAACTACGATAAGACTTAAGAAAACTTTTAAATTATCTATCCAATGCAGTCTTTTAGACGCCATTAAGAATAATATATCTCTTTTCCATTAAAACTTTTTTTCATGTTAGCTTGGTTTAAGAAATATCGAAAATATAAAATTACTAGAGGTTAAACAAATGAAACTTAACGATAAACCAATTAAAAAAATAACCTCAGAACGGGAACCATATCGACTTACTAAAAAAGCCCGAGTACATGGATGATCTTGCAAAATACCCGCTGAACAACTCAAAAGCCTCCTTAACAACGTAGGATTAACAGGATTAACGGAAGACTGTGCTGTTAAATACTTAGGCAATGACCAAGTCTTGGTATCAAACGTAGATATTTTCACTCCAATACATGATGATCCTGTAATACAAGGTGAGATCACAGCATGCAATGCAACCAATGACGTATTTGCGTTGAATGTCAAGGATATTGTAACTTATTTAAGCTTTCTTGGCATTCCATTTGACCAACCACAACAAATCACTGAAGGATTATTGGAAGGTCAGATGAAATTCCTTAAACGCTTAGGCGTGGACATTGATGGCGGTCACACAACCTATACATCATGGCCCTTGATGGGCGGAATTGCAATTGGTATAGATAATAAAGAAAATCTTATTCCAAAGCAAATTAAGAGATCTGTAAATGTAGGCGATATATTACTAACAAAACCACTTGGACTCCAAGCTGCTATGGCAGTATATCGTGTATTGAAGGAAATGCCCGAAATGGTTGCGGACTTTGACCCCGATATGCTTAAGAAAGCTATAGATCTTGGTGTAGAAATGATGACCACTTCAAATTACTATGTGGTTAAAACCATTCACGAGGAAAATTTAAAGAGTACCATCGCATCTATGACAGACGTAACGGGATTTGGCGTTAAAGTACACGCGTCTGAGATGTTAGAGGAAAGTAATATGGATATCATGATAGATAAATTACCTATAATAGTCGGAACTGATAAAACATCCGAGATATTTGGTTATGATTTATTGGGTGGATGCGCAGCAGAGACCGCTGGTCCAATGCTTATATCGATTGATACAAATATAATTGATAGCGAAGAAGTCCAACGACTTCTTAAAAAGAATAACGTGAATTCATGGAAAATTGGCACGTTTGGACCGGGTTCAGGACAAGTTAAGTTAAAGAAAGATTTAGATGTGATTCCCATTGAGGATTATAACAGATAAAGCAATATAATAAAGATTAGTTCCCTATGACGGAAGATAAAACCCGAGAGGGGGATCTTTCTGAGGAAAAAACCCGCAAGGTGGAACTAAAACTACATAAATAGACAATATATGATAAGTGTTCTTGAACCATGGCAGATTTATCAATAGTTTTTGGACAAAAAGCAACCACTATGGAATGTTTGGCTTGTGGGGACTTAAAAAAGGATTTAGAATTGGTATCTAATCTTCATGTAGAAATAATAGATGAGTCTGATTTATTTAATTGTTCGAATATCTCTGAGTTGCGACATTCGTTCCAGTCGATCAATTCAACGCGCCGATTTATTGTTGTGGGCACACCAGAAACATCCAATATAATCCAGTTACTTTCAGAAGGAGAGTTTATTCCAATTACATTGAACTCTCCTGGAAAGCGCGGGGGATGTATCTATGTCGTAGGCAAAAAATTGGATCATTCATTTACACAAAGAAAAGTCTTAGCAAATAACATGGTCGTGCTAGCGGGTTCAGATCCCGCAGGAGCACAATATATGGTCTATGATTTTTCAAGCCGTATTTTGGGTATCGACCCATTTGCATATTGGACCGATTATTCACCCGAAAAAATAGATGATTACGATAGACTGGCAATAGAATCAAGCGTCATTGACCCACCACATGTCCCCATCATCTGTTATTTTGATAATGACAATGACGAACTGGCGAATATGACAAAACCGTTCCTCGAATTTAGTTTTAAAAATTGGAAAGAGCTCATCAATACACTGGTGCGTCTCCGTTATAACGCTATTGATCTCCATGATCATTTGGGTCGCTCAGAGTTTTACCGATGGAAATACTATAAGAAGTTGCGACCAAATTACAAACCAAATATCGATTTATTAAACCAAGTTATAGAATATGGGCATAAAAAAGGAATGAAATTCCAAGTATCCTTTTATTTGGGATGGAAATTTAAAACAATCAGTGATAAAGCTAATAAAAATTACGAGAAATATAAAGAAGAATGGTTTAAGACATGGAAATATTATTTAGAGTCAACTCCAATCGGAAAATGTGACATCTTTCTTAATCGCCCTCGAGATCAAAAATGGGATAGGAGATATAAAGGAGGAAATTATAAAGAAACCGCACTTTTGTTTAACGAAATATTCCATGAAATGAGAAATATCATTAAAGACCACAATCCCGATGCAATAATAATTGCTGATCTTTATTCTGAAGGTATGACCGTTTATGCAAACGGATTTAGACCTAAACCCAAAGAAGACTTTATACTTGCTTGGCCCGATGACGGTTTCGGTCATATTAACAATGTGCCAGATGAACTCGAAGGATATAGGTTCGGTGTATATGTGCATGCCGGTTTTTTTCTTAACCACGTAGTACAAGATCCATATCCTGAAGCTTTGTACGAGGCTATGAAGAAATCTTTTGATAAAGGACTTAATGAATATTGTCTAGTCAATGGACAGACATTTCGGCACTTTCTTCTAAATATAGAGGCATGTAGCCGCATCTGTTATGATCCTATATCTTTTAATCCAGATAAGTTTTACTTAGAATGGTGTTCACGATATTTTGGGCAAGATTATGCTGCGGAAATCGTAAAAATCTTGAAACTTTTGCATGAAGGACAATCAAATCGTTTGGGCTATGTTAAAACAATAGGATACGCGGGTAACGGCATTACACGCTTAAAATTAATGAAATGGTTGTTTTTTCTTCCAAAAAGTTTCGTGTTAAAGCAGTTCGACAAGATTTTTGGAATTAAAGATAATTTTACGAAGATGCTAGAAGAAGATGAAAAACAATTACGAGAAGCATTTGAATCTGCTAAGAAAATAGAACATGCTATTAAAGATCAAAACCATTTTTTTCATGATCACATTATTCTTCCAATTAAATTGCTATTGCAGTTGAAACAATTTACAATTGCAATTCAAAAAGCCGCTCATGATTATAAAAATAAAGAGCATATTAAAAAAGCATATAAAATATGGCGAAACCACACAAAGACAAGATTAGAAGGAGATAAAAATAAAAAGTGGTCAACTTGGT
>WJKO01000028.1 GCA_014729055.1 Promethearchaeota archaeon
ATCTATACATATAGCGAATCTTTTTCTGTCTAATATCTCATATCTTATTTCGAAAATAGAGATTGAGAGTCTTGCATTTCAGTCTTTTAGTTTTTAATTCAGTTCTTTATCAGTTTGGACTCAATTTTTCATAGATATCAAACTCGAAAATTTAAAGTATTCAAAAATCATGGGAGTATTTTTCCTTGTATAATGTTTTTTAAATCGGATTTGCCTAAACCAATTTCCTTTCAAGCAAATTCTTCTTCCGTCTTGATATACAAAGGAAGTTATATATATAAATCCTTTGTTTGAAAGTCCTTTGGGAATTGTTTCCCATGAGTAAGGGAATTGTTTCCCATAAAAAATCTAAAATAAAAAATTAAAACAACATTAAAAATAGAATTAATACGAAAACAAAGGAATAATTAAAAGAAAAAATATAGAAATTTTGTTGATTTTCTATTGGAAACAAAATTGATGCTTAAGCGCCTTCACGCTTTACAATACAACCCATACCCATACCTAAGCCAACGCAAAGAGTACTATAGGCATAAGTTTTTTGAGTTTCCTCAAGTTGGTGTAGTGTAGTACCGATTAAACGTGTACCTGTCATTCCAGTTGGATGACCGATTGCAATTGCTCCGCCCCAAACGTTGAATCTCGGATCCTTCCAATCTAATCCCAATTCGTAGCAAGATGCTTTTACAACAGTTGAAAATGCTTCATTGATTTCAATGAATTCCATTTCATCCAGACTTGTTTCTGCTTTCTTCATAACAATCGGAGTCGCCTCAATTGGCCCAGTCAGCATCATGATCGGATCTGTTCCAACATTTGCCATCATTTCGATAGTACCCCGGATCTTTAAACCATGTTCCTCAGCAAATCCTCTGGAAGTCAGCATCATAATGGCTGCACCATCGGTTTCAGGACAACTATTACCTGCGGTTAAATATCCTTTCCGTCTCTTAACAATACCTCTGAGCTTTTGGCATTTCTCAACGGTTGTATTCGGTCGAACCCCCTCATCTACATCTGCAATGTCAGTTTCTCCTTCAATTAGCTGTCCTTTCGGATCCGTTATAGGTTCGCCCTTTTCATCAAGCTTTGGAACTTTAATAGGCAAAATTTCTTTCCCACGCATTTCATATGCATGATCGGTTTTTGCTTTCATATGGGAATTCACAGATAATTCATCTAATTCAAGTCTGAATTCTTCGTATAAATTACCAATTTTATTATTCCATACTTTACCCATCAATTCTGCCCCGGGAATCTGAGCAGACATTCTTTGTCCATATTCCTCACTTTTTTCGAGAATATAGGGATGTTTTGAGATCTTAATGTTCGGCGGAATTGTTTGTGGTTTATTACCAGGTCCTACAATAGTCATATCTGCCATTATCGGTAGAGTTGTTTGAGCTTCTACACCCCCACAAAGAGCTATATCTTTATCTCCAGTGAGAATTTCATGCCAACCGAACCAAACAGTAGTCATTCCAGACGCACACTGACGATTCATTGAAACACCGGGAACTGATATAGGAAGATGTGCCGCTAAAGCAGTAGTTCGAGCGATATCAAGGGCCATTGCACCAACTTGACTGTTACATCCTACTAAACAATCAACTTTTCCTTCATCAGCTAACTTCTTGAAGTTCACACCCTCAAGATTTTCGTCTACGATATATCGAAGTAGAGGTACTATCATATCGTCTCCACGAAGTCTCCGAAGGAGCCCACCCCGCTTCTTACCAAGAGCAGATCTTTTCCAATCAACAATTACGGGTTCACGTTCTTTAGGTAACCCCATTGTTGAAAACATAGATTTTACCATAATATTCACTTTCTGTTTTAATTTATCATACAATCTTAAAATTTAGTATAAGTGGTTTGATTAAACCTTTTTATCTTAGTTTTTAATATTTATCATAATCCATTATAGAATAGATATAGCTAATTTTTCTGAATACAAGATTAAACTTTAAAATTTGCGTCATTTATATAAAAGAAATATATGCAATATATACAAAAAACAAACTTGGGCGATCTTATTCCGACATGAAATAAGAACTTAAAATTAGAAATAAATAAATCTATAAAAAATTGTTCATAATTATAGAAAAACAAGATAGATGGAGTATTCATAATGAAATTCGTTAAATTATTTGAACCAATGAAAATAAATGGTTTCCAGATAAAAAATCGTATTGTTATGCCCGCAATGCACTTGAATTATAGTAGTGACGGTAGCATGAGCGATGTTGAAATTGATTTTTACGAAGAACGTGCACGGGGAGGTACGGGGCTTATAATTGTGGGTGGTTGCGGTGTTGAGAAGCGCGGCGGCGCGCCAGCAATGGTGATGCTTGATGATGATAAATATATACCTGGATTTAAAAAATTAGGGGATGTTGTTCATGAATATGGTGCCAAAATTGTTGCTCAATTATATCATGCTGGACGCTATGCGTTTTCATTCGTTTCTGGTGAACAACCGGTTTCTGCGTCTGCTGTATATTCTAAATTCTCCAAAGAAACACCAAAAGCACTATCAATTGAGGAAATTAAAGAAGTACAAGAAAAGATAGCAGATGCCGCAGAGCGAGTTAAAAAGGCAGGATGGGAGGGTGTTGAGCTACTTGGTAGTGCGGGATATCTAATAAATCAGTTTCTTAGTCCTGTAACGAACAAAAGAACCGATGAATATGGTGGAAGTCTTGAAAACCGATTAAGATTTCCCTTGGAACTGATAGAGATTGTAAAAAAACGGGTCTCCCCAAACGGTGAAGATTTTATTGTAGGTATGAGAGTTTCGGGAGATGATTTCATACCAGATAGTAATACGTATAGAGAAAATGCAGAGATCGCAAAAAGATACGCTGATGCGGGAATAGATTACATTAATGTAACCGGTGGTTGGCACGAAACACGTATCCCACAAATAACATCACAAGTACCGCAAGGAGGATATGCATACCTCGCGGAAAATATCAAAAAATTAGTACCTAAAACACCGGTTTTTTCGGGCAATCGAATCAATGATCCAGTTATGGCAGAACGAATTATCCGTGATTTTAAGGCAGATGCAGTCGCTATGGGTCGTGCGCTTATTGCTGATCCTTATTTGCCAGAGAAGACAAAAAACAACAAACTTTGGGACATTAGAAAATGTGTGGCATGTAATCAAGGTTGTTTCGACCACATTTTTAAAATGCAACCCGTTGAATGCATGCGGAATTATCGTGTATCCAGAGAAGGTCGAATAGATATCTCGGAGAAGGTAGAAAACCCCAAAAAAATATTAATAGTGGGTGCGGGACCAGCTGGCTTGGAGGCAGCGAGAGTAGCCACCATATTGGGACACGAGGTTACTGTTGTGGAGAAAAAAGATAAAATTGGTGGTCAATTAAATGTTGCATTTGTGCCGCATGGCAGGGAAAGTATGAAAGAAATCTTAATTTATTATGAAAATCAAATAAAACACCATAATATAGATGTCCGTTTGAATACAGAGGCAACAGTGGACTACATTAATGATTTTGGCGCGGACGAGGTAATCTTTGCTACAGGTGTTAAATTCTCGATCCCACCGATTGATGGTATCGACGGTAACAACGGAAGTGATGTTGTATTTGCAGATATCGCCCTCGCCGGAGATCATCCTGTTGGAAAGAATGTAGTTGTGGTTGGAGGTGCCGCAACAGGTGTCGAGACTGCTATTTGGGCAGCAAAGCTCGGGGCATTTACTTCAGAGCAAGCGCATTTCTTAGCGTTCTATGATGCATTACCCCGTAAGGAAATCTTTCAATCTTGGTTTAGAGGGCCGAGAAATGTTACTATCTTGGAATTATTACCCCGGATCGGAACAAGTATAGGTAAATCTACAAGATGGGTTATGTTAGATGAGTTAGATTCACTGGGTATAAATGTGTTGACGAACGTTAAGATTCAGAAATTTGACAAAGATAAGGTAGTATTTGAACAGAACGGAGAAACCAAAGAGATGAAAGGAATAGATACCTTTATCTTGGCAACGGGTGTAAAAAGAAATCGTGATCTCTATAATAAAGTTAAGAAGATAAAACCGAAGTTTAATATCCATCGAATTGGTGATTGTAAAAAGCCTCGTACTATTGTAGAGGCAATACACGACGGATTTAAAACAGTATATCGATTAAAAAAATAAATCTAATTTAAATATGTTTGATTAACCTATAGATATATATATCTTCGTTTTCTTTTTTTATCTTAGGCGTACATAATATGAATACTTAGCGATGAGCCGTTCTAAAAACTCACGGAAAGGATGTTATCCGCGTCATAAAAGAACAGATCCTTGGGATTTATGCAATAAATTTGCGAAAACATCCAATAAGAAGTCATATAAACGATATATGATAGAGGTTGAGATCCAGATCTATCATAATCTTCATGATATTGATAAGATGGCTAAAAATACATGGATCCATTATAAAGGCTAAAAAAATGGCGATTTTTTTTTTTCTATTCTTAAGAGAAAAAAAGAGAGTAATCTATCTTGGCTATTCGTTGCAGGCTTGGAAACTGCGCAGAGAATGCGGCTTTATTTTGACTGAACGTCAGAAAAAGATTAGATTTTGTTTTTATATCATTTCTTCATTATTGGATTTTTGCGTTCTTCCTTTTCTCTTTTTATTTTATATATTGAAGTTGTATAACTCTCTAAAGTTATTTGAATTGAGACCGCTGATTCTGGTAATATTTCTGTTTTCCAAGTGTGTTCAGGTGAGTCACTTTCAGTTGGAACGGGTTCACTTTCTTTAAATCGAACTTGTTTTGTTTCTATAAAAACCAGCTCAACATTTCCGATTTTTCTGTTTGTTTTATTTTTTAACGTAATTTTCCGTTTTATAACATCCTTTCGCTTATGTATTTGAATCTCCTTGTAAAGATGCGCTTCATGCGGTGCAACTGGTGTAGTCGTAACCTTTTCTTCTCCCTTATCTAATTTTACAATGCGATCTATACATTCCACGGAGTCTTCTACGGTTTTTTGTGTTTTAAATTTGCTTCCCACACTTCC
>WJKO01000284.1 GCA_014729055.1 Promethearchaeota archaeon
GTGTTAGCCCCATACCAGTCTTTCGTTTACCGGTTACTGGCCACCAGAGGTTTGAACCTAACCATCCCAATTGATCAACCAGCACATGACCCCAAACACCGCCAATGATAATACCCAGTAAGGTTAGTATTTCAGTATCTGATAGAATTACTCCATTTATATAATAGAGAATTCCTGCTATACCCGCTGTCGCAATACCGAATATAATTCCCAAAGTTAACGAATGTGACCACCGTCTATGCCATTGGATAAAGTCTGCATATACTGTGTCTTTTTCACGTTTAAACTGAAATGTTGGACCGTCCCAAATATCCACATTGGTTACATCCTCATATGAATAATAAAGATTTGCGTCATATTTGACAATGGCGAGTCTTTCTTCTTCTAATTCACTACCCGGGATTATCTCTAGCCCCGTGGTAATCAATGGACCTATTCTCACGTGAACTTCCCTTTCTTTCAGTTTAAATAATACCGAATATCGCCGCCATAATCCATTTGGCATCCGAATTGTCTGTAATTTGACTTTAACTGGTTCAGTACTTTTATTTGCTTCATTTATAGCGTCAGCAAGCCCTTTAGCAACTTTCCATGGATCTAAATCATGGTAGCCTGGATTCAATATATAATCTGAATTTTCAACATATCGGCTAAATTTAAAATCCAAAAAATCTGGTAAATATCCAAACAATCCTCCAAGTGGAATTAACAATGTTAACATTACCAGATCTTCACTATATGCAGCTGTAACTACCAGTGGGAAAAAGGTAGCTACGCATACTCCCGTCATAAAATGTGTTAAACCTTTCATTTTTTATCTCCTTTTTTTTGTGTGTTTTTTAAATTTTTCCTCCTAAGCGATCCCAAAGATTTGACATACAATTGGCGTTAACCCCGCCATGGATAGCATTATTGGGATTGTAATAACCCCAATACAATGTATTCTTCGTGTATTATAAACAAGTGGTATAGCTCCAATAAATGTAGCAATCACAAGTATCATCAAACCTGACAATCCTAACATGTAATATGTTAATAACAACATGATTATGATTCCAATTAATGATACATATCTTGTATTTATTCGATGAACGATTTTTGTTACGCCTTTTAGGATTAAAGTAAATATATACCAACCCGCTGCACTTGCAACTAACACGACGGCGGCAATGATTAACAACTCACCTCTTGTTTCGGGCAGATAAAACATGGATATAAATAGAGCAGCTCCACCTCTTCTAATAACAACACCTGGTATGAATAATAGTAATACCGCACCGACATAGTATACTGTTCTAGATAAACCTTGACTGAATAAGAATGATTTATCTCCCGATTGAGCTACAGCATGTCTTGAGAAAGTATTACCGACACCAGCTGTTAGTGATGGGACCATCATTCCGATAGCTCCACCTATAACTCCCGCGGCTGTGCCCTGTACTATATCACTTCTTGTAAGTTCAACAGATTTTCCGTGGTATTGATCAGGTACTTTCTTGGATGAAAATAGATTTTGGATTAATGATGGAAATGCAAATAATCCAACAAAAGCTGCTGCAAGACCTTGAAATGATCGTTCTGGCGGAACTAATTGGCTAAAGAATAAATAAATCCCTAAAATTCCTGACGCGATTATTGTAACCAAACCCATCCCTAACTGAACCCACGCAGCTGCTAAGTTTTTCCATCTTTTCTTTTTTCTTGCTGGATCTTTGGGCCATTCTGACATCCAGACGAAAAGCATTCCAGTTGCAATGATCCATAGCGAATGTTCTACGATTAAATCAACGAAATCTACAAGAAAATCGGCAGCAAAAATAATCAATAAACAGCTTATTACCGCGCCGATAACTGCACCGAGAGCCGTTATATATACGGCTTCATAACCTCGCCCGTCTGCTAAATATTTCTGGCTCGGAAATACCATGAAAATACTGGAATCATCGGGTGTTTGAAAAAATGTAGCAGAGATACAAGATCCAAGGCAATATCCAATCAACATAGATACAGTCAATGAAGAAAATAGCATTGGATCTACTTCTTCATCAAGGTTCAGCAGAAATAATACAACAAACCCCAAGATAGAATAAATATGCAATCCCGGAATTAAAGAAACAATTGTCGCAAAAACCACACCTACTAAACCAATTAAGACACACAATAATACTAAATTCAGTTCAATCATTTATATTTCTCCTCCATATTCAATTACTTCAATATCCGCAGTTGAGGCAGGTAATACTTCTAATGTTCCATAATAATCTTCAATAATGCCAGTAACATTAACAACGCTACCCTCAACTATCGTAACCGTTTGATCTGGACTAAATAATCTGACATATTCTGGATAATAGATTCTCACTACTTCGTCTAATTCAAAAAACGTCATTTCACTATCTATATAGGATATGGTCCCGTTAACTTCTACCCTCTTTCCCTCTACCGAAGTTGGATTAGCTACGAAGAGGTCATAAAGATTAGTAGAATTATAATATAAGTCTACTTCCCTTATAGGCGTGAAATATGTGCTTGAATCAATTAATAGATAGAGTTCATCTCCGCGAATGTATATAGAACCCCTAACAGTGCACACATCTCCTATTGCTGGAGTGTTTAATTCATCAATCATTTCGTTAACCGTTTCCGTATATGCTTTTACGTCAATTTTACCCGTTTGATCCTCTACCGTAAAAATCAGTGTTTTCCATGTACCATCACTGGCTTCCCGATAGTCTATATTAGTAACATTACCTTCTATCGTTACAATGCCATTTGACCAAGTTTCCGATATATCGCCAATATTCACTTTAGGTGCTGGATTGATTCCGCTATAGATACCAAGTCCAATCAAGCCTAGTATTAAAAATGCAACCGTTAAAAATTGCAAAATTCTTAATTTTGTTCCATGTGGCATTTTAGCACCACATTCAGAACAAGAATAAAATGCACCCACATAAGCTCCGCATTTAGGACAATATCCTGGTGGAGTCTTAAGATGAGATTCGCGTATTGGTAATTTAACTTTTGGTTTTTCCGGTACTATTACTTCTTCTTTATTATCTTCTTTTGACATTTTTCACACCTCAATAATTGTAATTGCATTGTTAGTTGCATTCGTAGGTATAATTTGTGGATCTCCATCATATTCATCAACCATTCCTATGATTTGGACATTATCTGTTATATCAGGAATTATTGCTTGTTCACCAGCAAGATTTAGTAAGGAATCAGAGATAAATACTTCTATATCGCCAGTAATATCAGAAACCGTAAGAATCACAAAATTAATCGAGGATCCAGAATATTTTATATACTTATCTATGACTTGTCCTTCAATCGAGACTTTTGTAGTAAGATTATTCACACCAATTTGATTTACATCAGATTCTATTGGTGCATTATATTGCAATTCATAACTTTTCGTGCTTGTCACTTCTATCTGAATTACGGCACCGTAATATCCATCATAAACATCGACGGTTCCTTGAACTATAACATTATCCCCTATCCCTGGAAATATCGGTTCTTCTTGTAACGCTGACGAAAAGTCAGACCAACCATAAAAATCTATACTACCAGTACTATCATTCACGGTGAAAGAAGTCTTTTGATACGAACTATCATAATCTATGTCAATGATTATACCTGAGATTTGAACAGATTTTCCATTCATACCTTCATCAATCTTATTGATTGGAGTAATCTTATTTGCCTCATAAAAAGCATAAAATAACAAACTAATACCAATAAGACCTATTATGAGAACTGATAAATTCAATTTTTTTAATGAAATGCGATCTTTTGGATTAATTTTAGCACCGCATTTATAGCATGCGTCTGCTTTCTCTATATAGCTGCCACATGAAGGACAAGCTATAAGATTCTCTTTTTTGGCTTTATTTTTTTCTTTGATGCTATCAATCATTTATAAATTGCCTCCGTTATTATTTTGCAACATAATGATCTTCTTCATTTCAAATAACCGAGATTTTAAGTCCAATTCAGATTCTATTACTAAATATCTATTATCGCTATATTTCAAGCAAATGATATTGTCTGTGGGTGTTTCAAGCACACCGACGGGATTTTTAGAATCATTTACTTTAACATAATTGGTAGTAAATTCACTCGGTTGCACGGCATCCAGAGATAAACCGCGATTATCCAGATTCAAGATCTTTATTGCATCACCGTATGCTTGATGAGCAAATTTTCTAATTTTATCGAAATGTATAGGCAAATCTGAAGGTACGGA
>WJKO01000285.1 GCA_014729055.1 Promethearchaeota archaeon
ATAATAAGCTTAAGGATGATGCATAAACGGATGCAAAGATTACACTCACCATCTCATCTTCTAAACTGACTCTAAAAAATTCTATTGGGCCGAAATCCCCTCCTATGCTTCCCACACCAAAGCTCAATATTCCAAGTAGCAAAGTTTTTAATACTATAAAGTATATCAAGCTGAAAATCGTGCCAATGATTAGATATGCCCAGAAATTTTTTGGAAAACGAAAAAAGCCCAGTACCGGATCTATAGCGTATATTGTAGCGGCAAAAAGAAGGCCTCCTACTACCAAAGAAAAAAGCCCCTGCTCAGCTGCTACTCCATTAAAAGTAGTGACTACAAAAGTAAAAACAAGAATGTTTATCATGAGGCCATAAACAGTTTTCATAAAGATAATCTAATAAATATTTTGAACTTATACCACTCTCAAAACGAAATGCCACACTAAAAAATGTTCCTTGGTTTTGAGTTTGCTATATTTTAACAGATTGAATACCTGATTAGAAAGTGATTATAACTATTTGCTCAACTTGTCTTTTTTGAACCGTTCATATCTTAGCTGCTTTTCAAGCTGTATAATTTCACTTGGTGGCAGATCTTTGTCTATCTTGGCTTTTGCCTGATTTATTGACTCCTCTATTTCCTTCTCCACCAAATCCTCTCTTTTTGCCGCATCATCTGCTAGTATGACAATATTGTCTTCTCTATTTACCACAAATCCTCCGTTTAGCACAAAATTTTCTTTTGTCCCTTTTTGGGTTTCAACTACGACCTCTCCTATCTCCAGCTTTGAAAGCAAATTAGCATGACCTGGCAACAGCTGCATTTGACCTAGACTGCCCGGGAGCAGCACACTCTTTATCTGATCAGATGAATACAATTCTTTTGTTGCAGAAATAATTTTGATTTTCATTTTACTATTGTACCGATAAATGATTCGTCCATTATGACATTTTCTAAATTCTTTAAATCTTCCCCTGATATAACTATAAATTGTTTTTTTGCTTTTTGGGCCCTACGGCTTGCTATGGGATCAATTGGGAAATTCGCCCCGGGTTTATGCTTTTCCGGATTGCCTATAATTTCAAGATATTGGTCCCAGCTTAGAGAGTCCAGTCTTTTTGCATCTTTATATTCTTTGGGATCTTTGGTATAAACTCCATCCACGTTCTTTAGACTGATAATTGTATCAATATTAAATTTATTTGCTGCAACCAGTGCATCTACATCTCCGCTATGTCCTGCTCTGCCTCCTCCTCCTACTATTATATCTCTCTCAAATTCAATTTTGCTGTCACTATAATAATCTTCATAAGCCACAATTCTATCATTTGCAATCTCATGCATATATGCTCTTACTATTTCTGCGTGTAAATTATTTATGGTGGTACCGATCCAATGCAATTGCAAATCCTCTTTTATCCCACCTTTTTTTGCCATGTCTCTATACATTCGCATCAAATACCCGCCTCCTAAAGTGATGAAAAACTTTTTGTTGTATTTGGTTAGTTTACGAATGGAATCTGAAAACCTATGAAGATAATCAAAGTCAAAAAGATTATCCCTGTCCCTGCTTACCATTGATCCTCCTAGTTTTATTACAAAAGTTTTCATTTTTTGACTTCTTCAATTTTACCCTTCATATAAAAATCTCCTTCAGCTACATCATCATATTCTCCATCAAGGATCCTTTTGAAGCCCTTGATCGTATCCTCTACCGGCACATAACGACCTTCTCGGCCGGTAAATTGCTCTGCTACATTAAATGGTTGGGTCAAAAATTTTTGTATCTTTCTGGCCCTTGAAACTATCTGTTTATCTTCCTGGGAAAGTTCCTCTACACCCAAAATTGCAATAATGTCTTGTAATTCCTTGTATCTTTGTAAAACTGATTGAACTCCCCTTGCTACCTGATAATGCTCCTCTCCTACTATATCCGGCTGCAAACCGTTTGAAGTTGAAGATAGAGGATCTATAGCAGGATACAAACCTTGCTCTACTAATGAACGTTCAAGTACTATAGTTGAATCTAAATGCGCAAAAGTGGTAGCTGGTGCCGGATCAGTATAATCATCTGCTGGTACATACACTGCCTGCATTGATGTTATAGATCCATTGCTTGTAGAGGTTATCCTTTCCTGCAAATATCCCAGATCTTCTGCTAGAGTAGGCTGATATCCTACAGCAGAAGGCAATCGCCCCAAAAGAGTTGAGACCTCTGATCCTGCTTGTGTAAATCTAAAAATGTTATCAATGAAGAGAAGCAAATCCTTTTGCTCTTCTTCCCTAAAATACTCTGCCATTGTCAATCCTGTCAGAGCAACTCGCATCCTAACTCCAGGCGGCTCATTCATTTGACCAAAAACCAAAGAAGTATTTTTAAGCACACCTGATTCTTCCATTTCTGTATAGAGTTCGGTCCCTTCTCTTGTTCTCTCTCCAACTCCTGCAAATACGGAATAACCACTATGTTCTGTTGCTAGATTGTATATCAATTCCTGGATAATAACTGTTTTTCCTGTTCCTGCTCCGCCAAAAGCACCGATTTTACCTCCCCTGATAAACGGACAAATAAGATCGATCACTTTGATTCCTGTTTCAAAAATCTCTACGCTGGTTG
>WJKO01000286.1 GCA_014729055.1 Promethearchaeota archaeon
GAATACAGGATGGGAATTAAAAGAATTCAGCGATGTAGGTTTTCTCGAACCACCAAATAAGCAAGATCTGATGATCTTGCGATTATATGATCTAAATCAGAATTTTTTAAGAAAATGAGAAAATACTCCTCTATTTTCATTCTATTCCGTCTTCTTATCAACATATTTTTTCAAATTAGGATACTTAACGACTAATTCTTCGTCAGAAGGTAACTTAGCATTTAGTGGTTCATAAAATTCTCCTAATTTAATTGCTTTCAAATTCATTTCATGAATATCTTTCATTTTCTCGTTCAACTCGAAGCCATAGAAATGTCGATATAACCCCTTTGCGCATATTGCTGTTGTCGCATTACCCATAAAAGGATCAAAAACAAGATCGCCCGGTTTCGAAGAAAATTGAATCATCCTATTTACTAATTTTTCTGGCAATTTTGTTCCATTCTTTTTCAATCCCGGGTGATACTCTCTGGGGATATCCCATACGTCCTCGGGATAATAGATATATTTGTTAAAAAAATAAGATTTCTCATCTTTCACGACAAATAAAATATGATAATGAGCGCTAACATATTTATTCTTCGTGAAAACCCCAAACTGGTATTTCCAGATCAAATGATTAATTAAAACAAGGTCAGTATCTTCGATAGCATTTAAAATACTTCTTAGATTCGTCCAACCCGAAACCAGATAAGCTGAACTCTCAGGTTTCATTATATGAAATAATTCTTGAATCCATTTTTTTGAAAAATTATCATACGATCCATCAATTTCGATATATCCGTCAACAACATTCTCTGATTTACGATTATATTGACTTTCCAGACCAGAAAAATCGATTCCAAACGGAGGATCTGCAATAATTAGATCCACACTTTCGTCGGGCATATTTTTCATATTCTTTATACAATCACAATATCTAATCGTATCTTGTCCTACAGCATGATTTGCGCTTAAATAAAGTTCCTTGGCTTCTTCTATATTCCAATCGGGTTCAACTTTATATTTTAATTGGGCTAATCCTGGTTCATACTTTTTTTTACTTGATTTTGGCATACATATCACTTATGGAGATTATATGGAGATTCTATTGTCAAAAAAGAGTCTAATGTAGATTTATTCAATACCTTTAATAGCCTAGTAACTGGAAGAATATCAGAATAAACGGGTATATTAATCTCTTGGAGTTTACGCTTCAAAGCCAATTGTTCATCAACATATCCTATATCTTGAATAATAACAACGATAGGTTTTTCACATTTGCTCTTGACTGTTTTTAAAGTATTATACAATTCCTCAGATAAATTAATATCTGCTCTCATTTGATGTGTGAGATAAAGCGGCGCAATTTCAAAAATAATACCATCGATTAAACCATCATCTAAAATAACTTCAAAAATGTGTCCTATTTTCTCAGGTTCATAAATGGTAACTGCTAAATCTACGGGATTATTGTAGCTAGTTCCTTTTGCAGTAAAAAGGTTTGATAATTTATTCCTCGTTACAGAATCCACTTTAAACCTCGGCAATTTTATTCCATATTCAGCCAACAAGTCAGCACAAACTACACCGTAACCGCCCGATAAAGATACTAAACATGCATTTTCTATTTTCTTAAATCCTGCCATTCTAATATATTTCGTTAGCGAAATTACATCATTATAAGTTTCTAATAGTATTCCACCAGCTTGTTTTATTGCACTTTTCCATATCGTAAAATTACCAACTAAAGACGCCGTATGACTGATTGCAGCTTGAGTGCCAACTTTTGTCCTACCTGCTTTTAGAATAAGTATCGGTTTCTGTGAAGATTTTATGAGATCAATTAAGGTTTTACCGATTCCCTTTGGAAGACCTTCAACATACGCAACGATTATATTAGTTTCTGGGTCTTTAAGGAGGTAATGAAATACATCTAAAACATTCACATCAATGGCATTACCAATCGAAAATGCTTTTGAAATAGGACAATTTTCATTAGTTAAGCCGTGGATTATAAGATTACACAATCCTCCCGATTGGGCAACAACACCAACGTTACCATAGTCTGATGGCAACGAAGAGCGCCATCGTATACCTTTTTTTGGATAATATAACCCCATACCGTTAGGTCCTAAAATACGCAATTGTTTGTCGGCAGATTCCAAAATCTTCATCTGCAGATTTTTACCTTCGTTAGTACCTTCGTCAGCAAAATCCGCGGTAAAGATACCCACCATTTTTACGCCCTTCACCACACAATCAGATATAATATCAGGCACTAAATGACGGGGTACTGTAATAAAAGCATAGTCAATGGGTTTAGATGACGGTACATCGGTCAATTTATCATATACTTCCACACTCGGTAATTCATCAATTGACTTCAAACCAGGATTTATCGCATAGATTTGTCCTTTAAACGTATCATGAAATGTTTTCGTAAAGAAAAAGTTTCTTTTACGAGATGCCCCGATAATGGCTATAGAGTTAATCTCTGAGATAAAGTCTAAGTCTTTATACTTATAATCGTATTTCATTTTCTTTCCATTGATCTCCTTAAACTAATTATAGACTCGAATCACAACTTTCCCGGTAATTCCAGCAGCCTTTATATTAGTTTGCAACATATTCTGTGCAATTCCATAATGCACTAATTCTATTTTATTTACCTTACCTGGTTGAATTAAATCAGAAATATCAGTAATCCACCTGTTCCAAAGAATTTCATGGAGTTTTCCATTGATTCTCACTTCAATGCAATCAGTCGTATCTTGGATCTCTAAAATCAAAGTTCTCGCTTTTAATTGGGGTGGCGCCATCCATTCTTGAATATAAGAGAATCCTCCATGGTATCGCATGAACCCTTGCTCCGTGAGATCTTCAAGTTTAATGTTATCCCGTGGTTGTTTAATATAGGGAATACCATCTTTTACTTCTGATTCAAAATTGCCTATTAGGCGCCATGGATCCGTTACAACATGGAATGTACTATGATTGCCTGTCTGGCACACCATCTTAACCTCATTCATTCCATTGGTTAAATATTTTGATATATCTGTTACAATCCAACATGGGTCCAAATACTTGTACTCAAAATCAAATTTCACATTTATTTTTTTATCATTTATGAAAAAAGCCAGATCCTTCATAGAAAATGTCGCATTATCTCCACCCCTCAAAGGCATATACGTCGTTTTACCCCATCCATAATCTCCTACTAATCCTTCAATAACGAGTTTTACGGGTGTAATATTTTTAACGTTAGAAACGTGGAATTTATGCCGAAATGTTCGTTTTGAAGTATAGCCCCACGCTTTTCCTGCTTTTATTTCGTAACTGGAAATCCATCGTTGATATAGCATAGCACCATTTGGATCCTTTAACTCACATTTCCATTGATCACCAAGATTAATTACATCAATAGGGTTTTTGTTTATATTAAAAAGAGGAAATCTCTTCTTTGGTATTCCCTTATTACTTGACTTGACTGAAGAGTTTTCTTCATTTTTTTCTGCCCCTTTCCCGGATTCAAAGTTTAAAACAAAAAGATACGAGCGATATGGTGGAAAATCTATATCAATTAGGATGTTCCCAGCATCTTTTTCATATTTTTTAAAGTTATAAATGTCTCCCGTCAATGTATCCCATAATTCAATTGATAGCAGCTTTTTCAAGTTTTCTTTCTCTAAGAGCTTAGAAGTGTTAATAATCACCCTAGCTTGTTTATAATTTGCATTTTTAGACGTATTAGCGAGAAAGAATATTTCTCTTCGATCAAAAGACTTATGAACACACATGATGTAGGCTGCATGGAGTTTCTGTTTTGCGTTTTTAAATATAACAGATGTTCTCTCTTCAAGATTTATCGTCTTTCTACATGCTTTTTCAACAAGAGGGTAATATGGACCGAAAAATGGTTTTTCGTTTTTAGTATAGATAAAGATCGCACGTCCACCATTCGAATTCTTATTTTCATTCAGTTTGTATTTTTTTATTCCATTTGCGACAAATTTTTCGTAATGCTTAACTGGGTCGATACCGAAAATATCTTTAATTATGTCTTGCAATTCATTAGATGAACCAGTATCTTTCTCTTTAATCGGTAGAATCATTGAGGCAATTATTTTACCCCCAGCATTGTAAAACTTTTGCATAAACTTGGCAAATTCCAGCGATATACATGTGGTAGCACCTACAAATAGAACCTTAAAGTTTTGATTGCGAATTTTAATGAAGACATTGTCGTTCTGTATTTCTATCGAGGACCCTATTATTATATCTTCATTAGCTAATTCAAAATCTATTTGTTGTCTATAAAGACAATCAGGACTATGCATAAATTGTTTTCCGATGGTTTCCGCTAAATTCCCAGCTAAATTTGCGTTCATTTCTGAATAAAAAGTATTTGTTGGATACAACAGCAATATATCCGTACTTAATACCCCAGAATGTGCATTAAGAATAGTGCATAATCTCGCATTATGGTCACATAACTTCTTCCAATGGAGATAATACGGTTGATGATAAAAGCTTGCTGGATGATCTTGCTTTCTGTAGCCATCTTCGGAATAGGCAAAATCGTGTGGAACAAATAGATCGCACCCCGTAGCAATGAGATAGTCATTCACGCGTTTAGCGCTAGCCATTGTTATATCCCAGCTTGAAGTGCCAAAAGCTTCAACTAATACTCGTGGCTTTCCCAAGAGGTGGGCGGCGGAACTAGCAAATTTACTCGCTAAAGGCATCTCACCCGCCATACCCGTATAAGGATCGTTTTTTAAATCCCATAAATCTTCATAATAATCCGGGCGAACTTCCTCAGTAAGTTGATCACAACCCCCATAATGCATATATTCAAATACTTTAAAGAAGTCACCTTGGTTTCTTATCTGGTTAGGAAAACTTCCCTCAGCATTCACGTGTCCTGTACTGCGGAAATTATATTGGTCGCAATATTCATAAATCTGTTTATAAAAAGCATCTACATACATCTTGGTTACTGTTTCCCAATAATGACAGCGATATTTAGCAGAGATAGGACCGGCATCATAAAAAATTGGTATTAACGCCTCCTTAAAATCATAACCATGCATTTCTTTAAAAACTTCGGGATAAGTAGCAGTGAAAGTAAGATATTTGAAAAATGTTGCACTCGGGAATTGCACGTGTGCCATGCTAGGTTCATCTGTGAAGATTCCAGGAACCACCGTCCCTATATAGTCTTTTTTACCTTTTTCAACAAAATAATTTATGTATTTTTTATGTGTCTCTTTCATAAAATCTTGAACGGTCTCTTTTCTAAGAATGTCAATATATCCGTTCATATTAGCGTCTGGACTATTAATACAAATACAGAAAAATAAAACACACCATTCTCCGTCAGGTACGTCCCAAACAAGTTTCCCATCCCTAATATATTGTGTAACATCAACCCATTTATCCCAAACATTTGAAAAATCCGGGTAATTTTCAGGATTGGGGACGGCTATAGCAGCGAAGAATTCTGTTTCTTCTGAAATTTTCTTGTAATCTAATTTGTACTCAATATGCTCATACCCATCATATACATCCTCATCAAATAATGCTAAGAATTTGGCTCTATTTTCAGGATGTTCTGGCCCAGTTATTAAACCAGAAACGGGTCCACTCGGCCAGTTGTCTTCATCGTATAAAAAACAAGGCATATCAAGCTTTTTACACTCATCAGCAGCAGCCTCCACATTTTCTAGCCAACGCTTTCCCATATAGGGCGTAAGGCGTCCATGGCGCGGATGAATAAACTCGCCCCCAATACCATGAGTATGATGGTCTCTAATCTGACGTTGCACTTCTTTTTCCACCATTTCATGATTCCAAAACCAAAAAGGCATCATTCGGAATTCATTAGGAGGTTCCTTAAATAATTCATTGAGAGATTTTTCGTAATTTTCTTCCAAATTTATCAACTTTACATTTTTATTCTGTCATCTATTTTCAATGATGACATTTATCTAATTTTTAAAAATAAATATGAAGATCTTTGTGATAAATTAATTAAATTTTTTGAAATGTTAACCTAGTTTCTGGGAAAAATCCGTACTTTTTTTAAAAAACTTTTAAGAATAGAAAAAAAAGTAAGTACAAATAAAATTTAATTAACTAACTAAATAATCAAAAATACTGAAGGTTTGAAAAATGGCGGAAAGAGAGTGGAAATGTCCAAAATGTGGTGCGGTTCCCCCGTTGATCCATGAACGAGACGATAAAACTAAAATTCTAATGCAAGGCAGCGGAATGCCCACAATGTATGCAAAGAAATTAGTGTGTGGTAAATGCGGACACGAATGGAAAAAGGAATAATAGATATTGATATCGAATGATGGTATGATTTAATTCATCATCCATTTTTTCATTTTTACTCACTACATTCAATTTAATCAATTTAATTAATTTAATTAATTAACCACTGAATCTCTTAATCACTTAAAAAGACAGATCCTTAGTTTGGCGATCTTTTTCTAATCTAAATCATTGATTAAATCATTACTAAAAATAATTTATTCTAATCATATTTTTATTCAATCTAAATATCAAATTAAATTAGATGTGAAGCAGCATGGCAGAATTAACTGAACAAGAATGGATGGAAAAATTTGAGAAAGAAACCGGAAAACACGCTATTTATCGCGGAAAAATAACTAAGCAATATACTACTTGGTTAGAAAAACAAAAAAAGAAACTGGGATCCAGTTCCCAAGATATACAAGAAAAATCCAAGACAGAAGTAAATAAACAATCAGAAAATAAAACTCTTAAAGATGCAGTTTCGGAGAAAAAATCATGTCCTGATTGTGGTCTGGAATATACTCTCAGTAGCTCAGAGAATGAAAAACGCTTCTGTCCAGATTGTGGACGATTGCTTTATGAC
>WJKO01000287.1 GCA_014729055.1 Promethearchaeota archaeon
GTATATATATCATCATCTTCATCTAAAGGAACAATGTTTTCCATAATACGCTTAACAAGACGATCTCGTCGTGAAATTGCCAATAAATCATTATAAAAATACCCGAAGCTGTTATCGTGGACTGCAGCAGCGATCTCATTATTAGGTGGTAAAAGGCAGACACCATTTGAATCAACCAAGAGAATATTCAGCCCAGTATTCCATGCTTCTTTCGCTAAATCTATGGGCAATTCCCAGTGTCCTATCTGAGCGGCACTAAATAATAATCCATCAAAGGATCCCTTCTTGATTATTGGTTCACATAGGAATATCGTTGAATTTGCGTTATATATGGATGAATAGGAATCGGAGATAAATGGTTTTTTAAACGTCTTAGCTTGTTTAAAGTATGGGCGAATACCAAAATTCGTTATACCTTTCCTAACTTTTCCACTCAAATGTTCGGGTTCGAAATATTCTAATACTGTTCCGTCAGCATTACAGAAATAGACTCCTTGATTTGCAAGCTCTCCTATATTATTATATAATTGTTGCATATCCTCCTTAATATCCCCACCCTTTTCATTCTTTTCGACAATTTTACTCTTGTTTGTAACCATAATATTTAGCGCATTCTCTAATTCTTCAGTTAATTTATCTCGAAATTTCAGGAGGATTTCGTAAAGCTTATGGTATTTCTTTAAATTGGTTATATCGCTTGAAATTATTATATCGATTAATGCGGTTCTTAGAGAATGGCTTTTGTCATCTCTGTAAGAAAACGGTGGTTTAAGAGCTACAATTCCTTTTGCGGCAAAAATCTCAGGAGTATGTTTTCTCATATCAAATTGAAGACTGTAGAAATTTGGTTTGGTTATAGATATTTTATCCGATTCGTATATAAAAATAACGTCTTCTACGAGCCGGGTTACTTCGGGATCTTGATGGCTAAAACCAATAAATAACGTATGGTATTTTCCCATCAATTCCTTTAAAAAATCAAAAAATAAGTCGTTCGTTCGATAATGCTTTCTATATTCTGAGCGAGTCAGAATTAATAATTTATCCATTTCTTTAACACATCCATGGATTTTTAAAAGATAGTGTTTATTCGATTTTTGTAACGCTTCAATATCAAAACCATTTGGAAATTCCCTTAAAACGTCATCGTTGTCTAAAAGAGTAATTAAAGGTTCATCATCATTTATAATAGCCCAACTATCTTCAAATAATGTGTCATAGTTGGAAGTTATATAGAAAGGCAATTTTAATATAGCAGTAAAAATATGTGAAAGAGACGGATTATGACCTTCAACAGATTTTCGAAGCACTATTTGTAGTCTTTCAGCTCCAAGTTGGTGATATGCTAATTCCGCTAAGGTTAAAGGATCATTTCTAAGAGCTCTGTCTTCAAGATATCGCTGATCAACGCTTAAACGATCTAACAACTCCGTCCACGTGGGCAATCCGCTAGGTATAGAGAGCCCAGCTCCAAAGAAACATAACATTTTATTTGCTTTATATGCTTCTAATAATCGAGGAGGCCAAAACGTTTCAATATCTTGTTCAGAATTTTCTTTTTCTATTTGGTTTATGTATTGATCTATATTCTCCTTTTCCGAAATGTCAGTCTCTTGGAGATTTTTTAACTTTATCAGCAACTCTTTTCTATTACAACTTTTCGGTCGCATCATTTCTCATCCTAAATAATGTCTTTTTTGTTTACAATCTTTATATTCGATTTTTTCATTGATTCTAGTCTCTCTTCGACTATTCCTTCGGGATTACCAATAGCTTTTGTAAGGTCTTTAATAAAGATAACATTAAAACCCTCTTTCTTAGCGTCAATAGCAGAAAAATAGCAACAATAGTCTAAAGCGACGCCACAAATAAATACGTTTTTGATCTTAAGTTCTTTCAGTATACCAGCCAATCCCGTACTTGTTTTATGGTCATTATCATAAAATGCCGAATAACTATCTATCTCTTTATGATATCCTTTACGAATTATACAAATTGCATATTCATCTTGCATTCTATCATGAAATTCAGCACCTTTAGTATTCTGGACACAATGATCCTCCCATAATACTGGTCCGACGCCTTGTTTATCAATTTCGTCTCCAGGTTCTTTATCGGGATAACTACTAGCAAAAGAGCCATGTCCTATCGGATGCCAATCTTGAGAATATATTACTATGGCTTTTTCTTTAAATAATTTAGAGATCTCATTGATCCCATCTATTATAGCGTCGCCATCTGGTACTGGTAATGCCCCGCCCGGTAAGAAATCATTTTGCATATCAATAACAATTAATGCACTTCTATCATCAATCTTAATATCTTTTTTTCCCATAAACCTAACCTTTGTCTTCTTTAATCAAACCTAATTAGACTTTCTTCTCTTTTGTAAAAAATTTTTTTAATAATCTAAAAATTAAAATTAAGCGAAGAAACTTAAAATTAAGCGAAGAAACTTAAAATTAAGCGAACAAAATAAGAAAAATAGATTTATTGCTGCGGTAATGGTCTTTCAAGACTTAAAGGTAATCCAAGCTTACCTAAGTATTGTCTATCGTTGACTCTAAGTATGACCATCCTACATTTAGTTGGAATTTTATACGTTGCAATTTTCAGAGCTCTAATTACATGAGCTTTATTTTTATAATCACAAAATACTTCAACTATCGGCTGATTTGCTCTAACTCTGGCACAAGTTCCTATACATCGACCAAAACTACCTCTCATTCCCGATTGAAGTCTGTCTGCACCTGCAAAAGCCATCATTTTATTTTCTCTATATACTTGCCAAGGATGAGGACGAATTCTAATATGAAAATTCATTCTACCAATCTTTTTTAGCAAACGGCGGTTAATACTTGCTCTAACGGCCTCTAATGCAAAATGACTAATCTGAACTCTATGACGAGCCCTTAATCCTATTGATAAATCCCATTCTTTTAACGGCTTTTTACGATTTGCACTATCAAATATCCGAATTTTTGGTTCAGCCCCACCGCGGACATATTCCTTCCTATGTGAACGACTCCGCTTCTTCTGATAGGGTGGACGTTTCCACCTACGATAACATTGCCATGGTCTTCTTGCCATCAGTAATCTTCTCGTTAATTGTTGTTTTTTCTAAATTACTAATCATTGATAAACAATATAGATTAGTCAATATTTTTATCAAAAATCCATTATTTTTTAATTTTATGAATTAGTTTATGCGAATTCCATCCGGTAAATCAATTTGCACATACTTCTTTTTTGATTTTAGATATTTATCTCTTATTCGGATTTTATTCTTCTTCACTTTCATTTTTGTTTTGTTAAATTTCTTTCCAGATACAACTCGTGGTTTAGGTTCTAAATCACCAATATAAAGTTGTTCACCCGCGACTCCCTTGATCTCTGCTATAATTGTTCGCTTCGTTTGGGGATCCTTCGCACCTAATAACATACCCTCGCTTTCAATACCTAATATTGACCGGGACTTGATATTGACTAAAACGGGATAAGTATTATTCATTAAATCCTCTTGTGTATAATCTTTCGCAATCTTTGCACAGATTGTACGTTCCTCTCCCCCAACATCAACAGTTAATACATAGATTTTACTAGACTCTGGATGAAAATGGACATCAATTATTTTTCCAATTTTAAAATCAAAGATTTGCATTGGATCCGCTTTCTTTAATTCAATTTTTGGAAATAAGACTACTTTATTCCCTACCTTACCGCTTAAGTTTGGATCAAAATCAATATTCTTAAAACTACATTCATCTTGATAATTGATTATATCTTTTATTTTATCCGCGATCGAAGGCATAAATGGACTGATATATATTGAAATTACACGAATTGCGTCTGTTAAAATATGGAGAACACTCCTATAGCGTTCGTTCTTATTTTCATCTTTTCGCAGAACCCAAGGTTCAACTTCATTAATGTATTTATTCGTGTCTTTAATAAATTCCCAAACGCGATTTAATACTTTATTAATCTGGAAATTATCCATGCTCTCTTTTAGTTCTGACACAAAGTTAAATTTATCAATGAATTCTTGATCTATTTCCTCTGCGGAAATAAATTTAGGTATTTTATGATCAAAATCTTTTATTAAAAACGTCAGCACTCGTAAAAGCAAGTTTCCCAAATCGTCAGCAAGAGATGTATTATAGGTTTCGACTAAATCATCTTCTACGAAGGAACCATCATCGTAGGATGGTATATTCTTCAAGATGTAGTACCTAAAGGGATCAACACCATATTCTTTGATTAAAACCAACGGATCGACAGCATTTCCTAATGATTTTCCTATTTTACTACCCTCAATTGTAATAAATCCATGAACAAATAGTTTCTTAAACAAAGGAATTCCCGCAGATAATAACATTGCCGGCCAATAAATTGCATGGAATTTTACAATATCTTTACCTATTAAATGAATATCCGCCGGCCAGATTGAGTTAAATTCGTGTTCGTCATATTCATAACCAATATTAGTAATATAATTTGCTAATGCATCAGCCCAAACATATATAACATGCTCTTCATCTCCAGGCACCTCAAATCCCCAAGGCATTTTCGTTTTCAATCGAGAAAAACTAATATCTGTCAATTCACTTTTTAAAATTCCTACGATTTCTGCCTTTCTTCTGCGTGGGATAATTTCAATAATGTCATTTTCGTATATATCCAGTAATTTCTCTTTGTACCGGGTTAACTTAAAAAAATAATTCTCTTCTTCAACTTTGATTAATTCTCGATTTAGATGAAACGGACATCTTCCATTTTCTAATTCACTTTCTGTTTTAAAAGACTCGCAACCAACGCAATACATCCCTTGGTATTGTGCTTTCTCTAGATCTCCATTCTTTTGCATTGCCTTCCAAAATTTTATAACACCTTTTTCATGGAGTTCACTTGTGGTTCTACAATATCGGTCATAGCTAATATTTAGAGTATTATATAAGTGAATAAACTCCTCGTAATACTTATCAATAAATTCTTGGGTATCTATTCCCTTTTCTTGAGCGGTAGTATAAATTTTTACACCATGCTCATCAGATCCTGTTTGAAATACGAGATCATCATCAATAAGTCTATAAAAGCGTGCTAAGCAATCAGCTTGTATAATTTCTAATGCATGCCCCATATGAGGACTTCCATTAAGATATGCTATTGCTGTAGTTAAATAGAACTTTTTATCTGACACTCAATATCACCTCGATAAAGACTTATTTGATTTTAATTAAGAATAAATATTAAGTTTTTACACTTCGATGATAAGATTAAAGTTCTTAAGCTGCATCCAATATATCTAAAACAACTTTAAGGGTTTTCAAACCTTGATTTTCTAAAGTAACTTTTGGAACATCAGAATAAAGAAAATCCATTAATTCTTCCCGCAAGGGTTCTTTTGGTAACAAATAATTAATTTTACTCTCCCATATTTCAGGTTGTTCGCCCGTTAGATCCTTACCCTCCAAAATCTTTAGATATTGACCAATAAAATCAACTTCAATTGTGCCTTTTTCACCAGACACAAACATTTTTCTATACTTCGTGGGTGTTAGCCAATTTGACTCTATAAGACTTTTTGCTTTACCAAAGTCCAGTAAAACATAAGCAGCATCCTCAAATTGTTTATCATAAAAGAATCTCAACATACTTTTTACATTCTTTACTTCCCCAAGCAATTCTTGGTGCAAATATACATCATGCGTTGTTAGATCTAACGTGACTCCCATCCCCCAATATCTACGCGGATA
>WJKO01000288.1 GCA_014729055.1 Promethearchaeota archaeon
CATGTGAATTTCCAGAATTAATGCATACCTATCAAGATCCAAAGTTTAAAGATCTTTTAGATTAGTCACTAATTCGCGAATTATACTTATTCAAATGAAATTGGATTAGAGTTTTAATCTTATCTCTCTTTTAATTATTTGGGGCGATTGAATGAATTCCTCATTAATTTTTGACACAAACAATTATCCGAAAATTCACGCATGCCATGCATCTAGCTTAATAGAGTTACCGAATAAAGATTTATATGCCACTTGGTGGGCAGGTTCCTATGAAAAAGCGAGAGATGTGAGTATATGGGGTGCAAAATGCAAGCATTCGGACGAAATGAAATGGTTGAAACCAAAGGTTACAGCCAATACACCAAATCATTTTGACGGAACACCAGTATTATACCTTGATCCAAAAAGTCGCCTATATCTTTTCTATCGATCAATGCATCATGGGATAATAATCAAGGGGGGACACACGGTGACTTCAATCCGTTATCAGTATTCTGATGATTTGGGTCTCACATGGAGTGATTGGCAATATTTACGAAAGTTATGGGGGCGGGTTATCCGGTGTAAACCTTTAAGACTACCATCTGGACGCGTTCTTTTACCTTTCCATCGAGAATTATTCACATATCAAAGTAGATTCTTTATAAATGATGATCCCTTTCTTCAGCATAAATGGAAGACTTCTCAGAGATTAAAAGTTACTGGAGGATGTCTCGAGCCTAATGTATGCCTGTTAGAAACGGGAGAATTATTATGTTCCCTAAGGACCAGCCGTGCAAAAAGAGTATACTTTTCCAGAAGTAATGATGGTGGATTCTCTTGGTCGAAACCAATTCCTTCAAAGATTCCGAATCCAAGCTCACAAACTGACATTCTCTGTCTAAATAACGGAAATCTTATACTTGCATGTAATCCTCGGGTAAAAACTGCCAATGAAAAGGGTCGTTCTGAGTTAAGTCTAATTCGTTCTCTAGACAACGGAAAAACTTGGAATATTAGTAATAAATTTGTTATAGAAAAAGAAGAAGGGGAAGAGTTTTCTTATCCTTGTATTATACAAGGACATGACGGTTTGATCCACATGAGTTATACATTCAAACGAAAAGCAATTAAGTATGTATCATTGAAAGAAAATGAATGCTTTTAATTCGATTTTTTTTTCTTATCATACTTTTTTCGTGCAAAAATCCAATACTGTGTTTCGCCTCCCCGAACCAGATTACCCTCGAAAATAATCTCAAATCCATATTCCTTGACCATAGTCAGTGTTTTCTCAGGTTTATAATTACTCCACATCATTGGTTCTCCGAAGAATCTACTAATTCCATCCATATCAAATGCGCCTTGATTAATTACTAAGATTCCTCCCTTTTTTAGCACACGGTGGAATTCAGATAATATCAGATGATGCTGAGTCCGAGGAATATGAAAAATCGCAAAAAGCGATACCACACCATCAAAAGAATCATCATCAAATTTGAGATCGGTCATATTCATTTTAACAAACCTTCCATCTGGCACGTTTTTTTGTGCCATTTCAAGCATTCCATCCGAGATGTCGATCCCAATCATTTGATGACCTTGCTCAGATAAATATTTAGAAGTAGGCACACCAGAACCAGATCCCGCATCTAATACTCGCGCATTAAGTGGCAGTAAATCAGAGAATTTTTGTAATTCGGCATCAATTTTATGAATTCTTCGAGTGCTGTGATAATCATGACCAATAATATCATACGAGGTCGCGACCATTCTGCTAATTTCCGCTAAACTTTTTTTATTAGTTTTCTTCTTTATCATATGCTTAAGAATGATTAAAATTTTTTACAAATATCTCTAATAAACGAAAAAATCGGACGAAAAAATGCTTATTCCTAATTTGTCATATTTCCATATTTCTTATCTTAATGAGTTTCTGTGATTTGAATTAATTTATCACAATAAGGACAAACCCAGAACCGATGTAATGTACGCAAATTCGACATATTATCTGTATTTTCAATGCCATAGATCTGCTTGCCTTTAAATTCTTTTGTGGTATGCGATCCAAGCACCAAGCTTTTATTTTTTTTAACTTTGAAAAAGTCGTTTATATCCAATTCATGATTACAAAATGGGCATTTCATCAAAATTCATCTTCTATGTTTTCTTTATGTTTAACAACTAAAAATCTTAAAATCTTAAAATATTTGTGGATTTTTCAAGTAGCTCTATGGAAAATTCGAAAACATAAAACCGATCTTTTAAACTAAATTCTTTAAGTGGTTTAATGACTGTATCTCCTGTACTCGGGTCTTTATATTCTATTTTATAACTCCGAGAATTGTTATAAACATTACTAACAGCAACCCAATGATCCTCCCTACACAATAGCACGGGTTTCTCCTCTATAATATGAGAATATAAGGTAGTAATTTGTTTTTTATCGGATTTAGTAATGTAAAAAGAACCTGTACCATCGGGATTATCCCAATTGGGAATAAATTTTGCACCAAATAGATACGCAAGGATTTTTAGTTCTACATCAATCTTAAATACCTTAATTTGATTTATAATCCACTCACGATTCATCTCTTTTTGACGAAGGTTTTTAATAACCTCATGATCCTGACGTAATTTTTTACTTAATGATTTATAGCGCGGGTGAGCTTGAAAAACCCTCATTTCCACCATGGGTTTCATAAAATCTGTATAATCGTATTCAAAACCTTTTATCAAGAGACTCTCAAGTTTTTTGCCGAATTCGGTATCTGAAACCGTTGAAAATAACAGATACTGCAGTGCATATTGCCAGACTTTATCACGCATTTGATCTGATTTTTGGTTAAAAATATGCTCAATTTTCGCAAATATAGATGCAAGAATTGGCACAAGATTTCTTTTTTCTGGTCTAAGTACCATTAATAGAGATGCAAGTCCACATGAACCCGTCATTTGCCGGACCATTTGCATCTTATTTTTTTGTTTCTTTTTTCGTTTCTTCTTAGACTTCCTTCTCCAAAATCTTCTCAAAATATTCCGTACCTTTCTTATTTTTCAGGATAGCGAACTAAAGAATAATGAATTAATCCGGTTTGGAGTAATTCTGTTTGATATACCACTTCAAAACCCAATTTCTCGTATATCTTTACATTTGTATCATCATGGGTTTCAAGATAACATGGTATTTGCATTTCATCCAGCTCTTCAAATTTATACTCCATTAATTTTTTTCCCAGCCCCTGACCTTGACAATTAGGCAAGACGCCGAGGGATTCTAAATACCAATGTTTTTCGGGAGCATATTTCTTATGTAATGATTCTACATGATCCCATAACTTTTTAGAGCGTAAAAGGTCTTTTAATGGGATATGAAGAAGAACTGAAAGTCCTCCTAAACGAATCGTTTGAATTATGTTTGGAATCACATGGTCTGGATCAATCCAAACAGCAATAGCCTTGAGATCGGGTGAAATAGCATAAGCGTCACCAAATATCATTCCCGTCTTAATTGAAAATTTCATAAAGCTAGGAAGGTGTTTTCGGCGGATATTCTCGTCAGGAAAAATATATTTATGAATAGGATAGTTCATAAACGCAATGGTTAAATTATTTTTCGC
Source organism: Promethearchaeota archaeon (assembly GCA_014729055.1). Lineage (GTDB taxonomy): Archaea > Asgardarchaeota > Lokiarchaeia > Sigyniarchaeales > Promethearchaeaceae > WJKO01. The sequence continues at coordinate 3,600 of WJKO01000288.1, forward strand.
AACGGGAATGTCTTGCTTCTGTAATTTATACATTTAACGACAACGCATTAATCTGGATTAAGAAGAAATTATTAAAAATGAATATTAAGAATTTTGGTTATGATTTATTTATATGAAGAAAAAGAAGAAGCTGCTTAGATGTCATATTTGCAAAAGAACAAAAAGAACAAAAAAAGAACTAGATTAGATATGATTACAAAGTTTAATGGAAAAATTGAAGATATTTTTCCAAGTGATGGAAAATATACGTATCTGGCAGGTGCGGGAATTTCAATGGATCATCCATCAAGCTTGCCATCAGCACGAGAAATAGGTCGTATTTTAGTTGAATTATGTGCTCCTATAAAATATCAGCAGCGAATTTTAGCATTTGATACGCTACGATATGAAATGATTATTGAATTTGTAAAGATGTATTTTGATAGTAAGCTTGAGTTTTTAGATTATTTTGATATGAAACTCGAGCCAAATGCAAATCATATATTTCTTGCTAAAGCAATAATCAATAAACATCATGTAATTACTACGAATTTTGACTATTTAATTGAAATCGCTCTAAAAAAACTCCTTCCTGTACATAAATCGATAAAAATTATGCCTATCTTGACTAAACAAGACTATGTGGATTTTATTGATCCTAATAAACTAATAAAACATGGTAATTATCCCATTTATAAGATTCATGGTTCAAAAAAGAATATTATCACAGACGTAAATACATCCGAATCATTGATTACCACAATTTCTGCATTGGGTAAAAATCGAGAGAAAGGAGAAACCTTTGCAATTGAACCTTACAAACGACCACTTGTGAATAATCTACTAAAAAGTCGCACTTTGGTAGTTATAGGCTATAGTGGTAGTGATGATTTTGATATCGGTCCATTGCTTAAGGAGTTTCGGGAATTTGATGATATTATTTGGATTGAACACGATGAGAGTCAAGTAAATCACAAAAATGACACGAATGAATTGACTTTATCAATTTATAAAATATCAAGTGCCGATGAAGATAAAACGGATAATTTGAAATCTAACGATGTATCCGTAAATTCAGTGATAAAAGAAGGTACGGATTCTAAGAAACTTATTGAAATGTTAAGTGAGATTGCACTCGGTGTAGATAATGAATTCAATATATATGTTATTAAAACTCATACAAGTAAATTCCTTACTAAGGTTTTAACAAAACTACTGAATATAGAAGCCCCAAAACTTACCCAAAACCCAAATAATAAATCTAAAACGATAGATATGGAAAGTACCACGTTTCTTGAGTGGATTAAAGGAATCTCAGTTTATAAAGACATACCAGAATATAAAAAATATCAATTTGCAGCACGTATTCTTCATGATCTTGGTGATATCGAGATATCTATGCAAATTTCTAAAGAAGGACTTAAGATAATTGACGATGATAATAAATCAGCTTATGCGACTTTTCAAAATAACATCGGACATTTGTATAACCTTAAAAGTGAATATGAAAATGCACTTAAACATTATAAAGAAGCACTTAAAACCGCAAAAGAAATTGAAAATCATAAGGCTCAAGCGTCATTTTTAAGCAATATTGGTTCAATTTATGTTAAAACGGGAGATCTTGATCGTGCATTAGAGTATTTTAAAAAGGCTTTAAAATTATGTGAGACGCTTGGCGATGCAAGATGTAAATCAATTCGTCTAAATAATATCGGTGAAATATATAGAAGAAAGGGGGAATACAAAACTGCTATTGAAAAATATAAAGATGCGCTTAAACTGGATGAGAAAACTGGAGATATAAAATCAAAATCGACGAGATTAAACAATATTGGCATGATACACAAATTAAAAGGTGAATATGATATAGCTATGAGATATTATGAAGAATCGCTTAAAATATGCGAGCATCTCGGGGATCTCAAAGGGATGGCTACTCAACTGAATAATATGGGGACAATATATTATGTGAAAGGTGAATACAATCAAGCAATACGTAATTTTGAAAGAACGATGGTTTTATTTGATAAATTAGGTCAAAAAGCAGAAAAAACGACCATCTTGAACAATATCGCATCATTATATAATCAACAAGGGAAAACCGATAAAGCGTTGGAATTCTTCAAGAGATCTCTCATTATGGCGGAAGAGATTGGTGATATTGCACAAATTGCACATAGAAACTGGTGGATTGGTGTCATTTACAAGAAAAAAGGTCTTATCAATACATCCCGAAAACATCTCAATAAAGCACTTTCTATTTATAAAAAGATCGGTTTTACGAAAGAGATAAAATTAATTGTTGATGAGTTAAAAAATCTTGATAAATATTGATTAAGATCTTATTTACTAGTGTTTTCTCTAATATTTTAGATAATCATGTTTGTGAAATTGTCGTTGTGCCCATTTCTTATATTCCTTTAGTTCTTTAAGTCCATTTTTATCTATGATATATGCACGCCAAAATTCGATAATTATCTGACTTGCCATTATATATCCGAATAAAATACCCCAGTCTCTTAACGTAATCATGTAGTAATCCGAAAAGTTACAGAATATACCTTGCAATCCGGGTATGTAAATTATAGCAAATAATATTATCCAAGATATGGCAATTGACCAGAGCAGAAATGTGTTTTTGAAAGGTCTGCTCTCAATGAATTTGGTGCGGTTGTCATTTCTGGCTATGAAGACAAACATTAATTCAAATACAAGGGTTTCCGTAAAGGTCATCATTTGTGCATAAGCTAGAATATTTTGCTCCGCGTTAGGTCCGCTAAATATCATAGGACCAACTAACAAGTATGATGTTAAGAAAACCACAATAGAAACACAAAATGCTGCAACCCCTGCTACTACTGCAAACCCATACATATCTTTTACAAACGATTTGGCTTTAGATTTTGGATCTTGCTCCATGAGAGCGGGATCATAAGGATCGAAAGATAGAGCTAGTGCAGGTAATGCATCAGTCAATAAATTAAGAAATAAAATCTGAAGGGGCAAGAATGGTAAGACACCAAATAAACTGGTAATTAGAAGCGTTGTAAATATTTCATCAAAGTTACATGCTAGTAAATATCGGATGAATTTTTTCATATTTTCAAAAATATTACGACCTTCCTCAATAGCGCTTACAATTGTATGAAATGCATCATCAGTGATAACCATATCAGCCACTTCCTTACTTACATCAGTTCCTGTAATCCCCATTGCAACACCTATATCTGCCTTTTTTAAAGCGGGAGCATCATTGACACCGTCACCCGTTACTGCGACCGTGTGGTCTTGATCTTGTAAATTTTTAACGACGCGGTATTTATCATCAGCACTCATTCGATAAAATACTCTAGTATCGCGGATTTTGTCTTGTAACTCGTATTTAGACATCTTTTCCAGCTGCCGACCTCCAATAATTAAATCATCATCTGACAATATGATTTCTGTCTCCTTCGCAATAGCTATCGCAGTTTCTCTTTGATCTCCCGTTACCATAATGGTTGTAATTCCAGCTTTTCGGCATTCTCGTATCGCATCTCGTACTTCTTCACGTGGAGGATCAATCATTCCAGTTAATCCTAAGAAAACAAGATTATTTTCTATCTCAATATCATCCTCTCTATCAAAATCCTTATTCACTTCCCTGTATGCAACACCTAAAACGCGTAATGCTTGACTTGACATTTGCACATTCGCATTGTTTACAGTTGCAATGTTTAATTCCGAGAGCTCTTGAATTTCTCCATTTATCATAATTTTTGTGCATCTTTTCAATATCGTTGGGGGAGATCCTTTCACGTATGCATAATATTTCCCATCTTTTTCATTGATAGTTGTCATTCGTTTACGTTCTGAATCAAAGAAGAATTCATATATTCGAGGTAGTTTAAGATCGGGACTTAATCCCCATTTTTCAGCTGCCACCACCATTGCGGCCTCCGTTGGATCTCCTTTAATATCGAGTCTCGGTCCATCTTTAAGTAATTCAGCATTGTTGCAATTATAGATAACTTCCATCAACAAATCCAGGGTTGGATCCTTATTTGGTTTTACATATCTTTCATTGCGAATAAACTGTCCTTCGGGAATATAACCCGTTCCACTTACTTCAGTTAATCCCTCAGACGTCCAGATCTGAGTAACAGTCATTTCATTCTTAGTCAAAGTACCTGTTTTATCAGAACAAATATAATCAACCGAACCTAACGTTTCAACTGCTGGTAAATGAGAGACAATGGTCCTCTTTTTCGCCATTCGACTGACACCAATAGCATACGTGATAATGATTGCCGCGGGTAGACCTTCGGGAACTGCGGAGATAGCCAAGGCAATTGCTGTTTTAAAGCTTTCTATCCAATTCTCTATACCTAGAATGCTAATATCAACGATCATTACTATTCCACAAATAACTAAAATGATGGTACCTAAAACTTTCCCCAGTCGATCTAAGGACTTTTGTAAAGGCGTTAATTCCTTTTTTACTTGTGTAAGTTGAGCTATCCTGCCCATTTCGGTATTCATTCCAGTGTTTACAACTACAGCCGTTGCACGTCCATAGGTCGCACTGGTGCCCATAAAGAGTATATTTATTCGTTCGTATAATTTCGCTTTTTTTGAGACGGGCGCCTCTCGTTTTTTAATTGGTCTTGATTCCCCAGTCAAAATTGCTTCGTCACACTTAAACATATGTGATTCAACAATCCGGCAATCCGCAGGTACTTTATTTCCGTTTTCAAGTAAAATAATATCTCCTGGTACTAATTCTGAAGAATTAATTTTCATATGAGAACCCCCTCGAACTGTCAGAACTTCTTGTTCAAAATATTCCTTCAGTTTTTCAAGGGCTTTATTTGATCGATAATCTTGAACAAAACCGATCAATCCATTTATCAATACTATTGAGAAAATAGCTATTGCATCAATTATCTCTTTAATATCTCCATGTGCCACGTAATCACCATAGCCCATGTAAAAGCTGATTATGCCCGAAATGATCAACAATACAACTAGGAAATCGGTGAACTGGAAGACAAACATCTTAAGAATCTTGTATTTTTCTTTGATTTCAATTTTATTAAGCCCGTACTTCTTCTGCCTATCAGCAACATCTTGTTCAGAAAGTCCATTTTTTGAGGCATTTAATTTACTTAAGACTTCTTCTACATCCATCGCATGCCATTTTTCAGATCCATTACGCTCTTTGGACATGAATCTATATTTTACTTAAATCTTTAAATAATTTTTCACGAATAAAAGTGGTTTGCTTCATATATGCGAAAAATTAATAATTTAATTAATCGTATTTTAAACGATAGTCGTCTGTTATCTATTGTGAACTATTGTCAAGGTGAGGAAGGATCAGTCATCAAAGTAAAACTCGTGTTTTATTATTAAGTATGCCAGATACTTTCATGGGGTTTAGTCTGGCTGCAAGATTACCGAATCTAGGTTTAGTCAGTATAGCTGCGAATCGTAATAAAGACGAATGTGAAGTGGGCGTTGCCGATTTAATAATACGCCGAAAACGCGTTATGAGTGCGTTAAAAAATCTTCTCGATCGCTTTCAACCAGAGATTGTTGGGTTGAATGCTATGACATTCCAATGGTTTACTGCACGTAAAATTGCAAAATGGATAAAAACAGAATATAATTCAGAAATTAAAATTATCTTGGGTGGCTACCATGCTAGCACTTGCTATGAAGAAATCGGTCTACAAATAGATGGTGCAGAAGATGCAACTGATGATGAATATAAAAAACTGAGATGTTGCCCGTGGTGTGATTTTATCATACGTGGAGAGGGAGAATTTACATTCCGAGAGTTTATTCATTCATATAGAACGGATCAAGATTACGGACAAATCAAAGGGTTAAGTTGGAGGGATTCTGAAGACATTATGCACCACAATCCTCGAAATGAACTAATTGACCTGTCAAAATTAAAGATCCCTGATAGAAGTGCGCGTTTGATAAAAAAGACATATCATGCGGCAGGTCATGTCGCCGATTGTGTTGAAACATCGCGAGGTTGCACCAATAAATGTAAATTTTGCTCAATTCGTGAGATGTATGGGCATAATGCAGGTATTCGGTATTTTCCATTAGAAAGAGTTATTGAGGATATCAAAGAGTGTGAAAAATATGGGGCTTCATATGTTGTATTTATCGATGATAATATTACACTTGATCCCGAGAGGTTTGAAAAACTCTGTGATATGATAATTGAAGAAAAGAAAAAAAACCACATCAATAAACGAATGCAATTTTTTACACAAGCCAGCGCGAATGGTCTTTTAACAAAGAATACATTGATTCCAAAAATGGGAAAAGCTGGATTTGGAATTGTATTTTTTGGAATAGAAAATGTAAGTAAACGGAACCTGAAATTGTTTAGAAAAAGTGTTCCAAAAGCCGATAGAATGAAAACGTTAGTTCAAAAACTGCATGATAATAATATTATTAGTTTCGGAGGATTTATCGTGGGTAATCCTGATGATACTCTTTCCGATATACGTCGAAATATCGATTATGCACAGTTCCTTGA
>WJKO01000289.1 GCA_014729055.1 Promethearchaeota archaeon
ATGATAGGCTGGCCAAATATAGGCGGCTATATCGTAGGATTTTGTCATATAAGCAATGTTACATATCTCTTTAGTTAAATTTTCCGATTGACAACACTTATTAGAAAATTTCTACAAGATAAATTATAGCAAATGAGAAATTTCCATCAAAGTTGATTAGAATAATGAGAAAACCACATACATTGAAAAAAGAATCAATCGGATTAAAGAAGATCAGTGATTTATTGATACCAGATTATGTGACTAAATTAGTTTTAGGAAAGAACGAAATTGAGAAGATTGATGGATTAGATTCTTTGAAGAATCTTGTTCATTTAAATCTCTCTAACAATCCGATAAAGAAAATTGAAGGGTTGAATAAGCTAAGAAATCTCCAATATTTAACCTTAGATAATTGTGAAATTGAAAAAATTGAGAATTTAGACGAATTATCGTCATTACAATCATTATCAATTAATAACAACAAAATATCTAAGCTCGAGGGGCTTGATCAACTAAAAGACTTACGAAGGCTTGTAATGGACGGTAATAAACTGAAGAATCTGGAAGGTTTACCCTTTTTAGAAAAGTTAAGCATCCTTTCCTTTGCAAGTAATATGTTAGAGGACATAGAGGGGCTTAAGAATCTTAAAGAGATTAGTTATATCAATCTTGAAAATAATGAAGCATTAGATGAATCTTTACGAAAAAAATTTAAGAATGACACTATTATAGATTTTTATTTGTTGCAAAATCCGCCAGCTGGACGATTAAAAGCAATCTATGAGTCTGTTTTAGACAGGAAGTTTTCGAAAATTTTTAATCGAACTTATAGAAATAAAGATATTTTGGTATTACCAAGCCGAAAATTGCTTGTCTTTGATATGGCGGCTTTATTTAGTAAATCCAAATATGTAAATCCTGGAATTTGTATGTATTGTAAGAGTGAATTTGACAACTCGGAAGATTATTCGCTATGGTTGCGACAGAAGATTGACAAGACTATTGAGAAGATCAATAGAAAATTACCGAAAATTCGTAAAGTTAAAGATAGTCACGATACGTTAATCCCATTTGAACGCCGGGAGATAGATTTATTTAGAACAACTGTGACCACTTATAAAGGTATGAAAGCAAAACGCTTTAGTCATAATGTTGAAGTGGGAAAATTGACAAATTTCTTCATTCCAGTTCTGCCTAATCCTATTTGTGAAAAATGTGCAAAAGATTTCTTGAATGAAGCAAGTAAAGTCCTCCATTCAGTTCAGAAACGGGGAAAGTTTGCGGAAATAAAAAGATCAGCGGTAATTATGGTGGAAAACTATGAGAAACTTATAAAAAAGTTTATCTAAGTGCGTAGTTACATTTTTTTACTAATTAAATTTTGATAATAGAGATTTATGAGTTCTCTGCCGATTATTCCCTACGTTTCATTGTAATAATATGTCCCAGTTGCAACTTCGTTATAGTGACCCGTTTTCCAGACGCGATCGATTTTTTCGTTCGTCTCTAAAATCAGATCGCCCCCCTTCAGATGAAAAAGTACTTTCTTGCCCAATCGATTGGTTAAATTGCCTGCTATTATTGATGCCGATGCTCCCGTGCCGCAAGACCATGTTTCTCCCGCTCCACGTTCCCATACCCTAAAGTTTACTTCTTTGGGTGATATTATCTCTATAAATTCAGAATTGACTCGATTTGGGAATAATTCATGGTGTTCCAATTGAGGACCAATCTTTTCTAAATCTAAAGAATCAATATTTCTGGTGAAGAATACAGCGTGTGGATTGCCCATGGACACCGCAGTAAACTTCCCTTCAAATCCATCGACTGAAATAGGATAGTCTGTGACAATTTCTTTGTCAAGATCCACCGGAATCTCCCTTGGGTTGGTGATTGGAGTGCCCATGTCCACTCTTATCATTCCATCATCCAGAATCTTAATTCCAATGCACCCTTTCATAGTCTCTACATTAAATTCCCTTCTTTTTACAATACCGTGATTATGACAATAACCACCTACACAACGAACTGCGTTTCCGCACATCTCAGATTCACTACCATCAGGATTAAACATACGCATACGAACCTCGTGGAGTTTGCTGGGCATAATAATTACCAATCCATCTCCACCGACACCGAAATGTCTATGTGAAATATGTTTTACAAGTTCTTCGAGCTTTAGGTCGGAGATATCATACTCAAATGCATTAATATATACGTAATCATTTCCAGTTCCATGCATTTTGATAAAAGGGATCTCAATCATACATACATTAAGCTTTCATAAATATTAAAAATTAATTAAATATTAAAAAACCTATATTCATACATGAGTTTAGTCAAGTTACATAATTTTGATCTTCAGAAATACATAGATTCCGAAGAATCGGTAACATGGCTTGTTGGTGCGGGAATATCCATGAATCCGCCCTCAAATCTGGTGTCAGCTCGCCAAATGATGCTGAGCAATTTTTTAAGATTAAGCTTGAACAACCACAAAATGCAGAATATGATACTGAATTACCGCCTACTATTACTGAAATCAAACAATTAAGTTCTCTCATGGGCATTGAAACTATCATTATCAGGGGAGACACTTCAAAAATTGTCGGTGCAACAATTAGAAATGGTTTAAATCAAGAATTTACTGAAAATGATAAAGACAATAAAATAATAG
>WJKO01000290.1 GCA_014729055.1 Promethearchaeota archaeon
AATAGGTATTGATAATTATGGGAGATTTTACAATAAAAATCGATATGGATGCATGTACTGGTTGCGGTGAATGCTATAATAACTGTGGTTTTGATGTTTATGACGAACCAGAAGGCGGTAAAGCAAATATTGTAGATGAAGACGCTTGTACAGGGTGCAGAAGCTGCGAAAGCCAATGTCCAGAAGAAGCAATAGAAATCATTGAAAATGATTAAATATCTGCTATTTAATGATATGTTTATTCTAGAGCAGTTCTCAAGGTTATAAACCAAATCAGAACATAAATTTCATCATAACTCTCTTTTTCTTTTTTTTAAGAGACTATAATTTTCTATACGAGTGATATTTATCTATTGTGTGAGATAAATTGGGAAGAAAATAAATTTAGAAAATGATATTTTACATTATGCCAGAAAAGAAGTCGATTGCAATTCAGAAGATTGTAGATGATGACGTAAAAAGTGCTATTTTTGCCTCTTTAGACTTAATAAATGCGAAAAAGATAATGAAAGAGAATATGACGATAATTTTAAAACCAAATATATTGGGGGCTAAACCTCCAGAACGCGCTGTCACTACCCATCCAGAGGTACTTCGAGGCGTCATTCATTGGTTGAAACAATTTAACCCGAAAGAGATTATTGTTGCGGAATCAAGTGGAGGACAAAAACCCGGTACTACTGAAAATGCCATGAAGAAATGCCTCATTTCTCAAACATGTGAAGATGAAGATGTAAAATGTATTCCTTTTGAAAAAACAGAACGAATTATTTATCAAGTTGAAAATCCCTTAGTAATGACTGAATTTTCAAGTTCTCATCTGCTGAAAGACGCAGATCTTATCATAAATCTTCCGAAAATAAAAACACATGGTCAATGCACTCTTACATGTTGTATAAAAAACATGTTTGGAACTGTTCTTTTAGGAAATAAACCTAAAACTCACGCTCGATTTCCAACCGTTGGTAAATTTATGGCTGCGCTAACAGATATTTACTCAGTTTCTCAACCTCAATTAACGATAATAGATGGTTATTTATGTCAAGAAGGCAATGGTCCTGCTGGAGGTGATGTCGTTAAATTAGATCTAATTATAGCTGGCTATGATCCAGTTGCATTAGAACGTGTTGTTTGTGAGATTATTGACTTTAATTATCAAGATATAAAATATATTGGCTATGCAGAAGAGAAGAATTTAGGTTCAACTAAATTAGAGAATATAGAATTACTAGGAGAAACAATAGAAGATGTAAAAAGACCATTTAAACCACCAAAATCACGGCCAGTTTCAGTCCCATTGCCACAATGGTTAGCAGATTATGCAGGTAAAGCTATTTTCAGAGCAGAAGTAGATTTTGATCCAGAAAAGTGTCGACTATGTTCTACATGTTGGTCAAATTGCCCAACACAAGCAATAACACCTCCAGACAAGATGGAAAAAGGAAATATACCGAGTTGGGATAATGAGAAATGTATAACATGCTATTGCTGTGCAGAATTATGTCCATATGAAGCAGTTGACTTTAAAATCAATTATGTAAAGAATGTGTTATTTTCTTGGTGTGGTGTTTTTCTAATTGCATTGTTACTTTTTATAATTCTGCTGATCGCGCTCTAAAAAATTAGAAAAATTAAAAAAACATAGAAGTTAAAATCGGGTTATGTTATTCAAAAAGACGCCGATATAAGTTCCCATCATAAACGTTTAGATCAGTCCGGCGGACGCTAGATGGTATATATTGTAGTAATTCACTCCAATAAGAATCATCCTCAAACGATTTTATAATTTGAGCATCCTCGATTATTAAATCGACAACTCTTGTTCTACCACCCTTTCTTCCGAATGAAACAACCTTTGACTCGAAAATGCCTGCAAGATCTAATTCTTTAATAAGATCGGTCATCCTTCTACGAGTTAAGCAATTTAAATTATAACTCTGCTTTACGAGTTCTTTATAGGTGTTATAGATTTCTCCCGTATTTGTGCTATTTTCGGGATCAAATTTTTGATTTAAATAGACTGCAATCAGTATCATTTTTTGCTGAATGGGTAAATCCCTGATAAAATGTACAATTTTATCTGAATCAAGTTGGTCTTGCGCCTCGTAAATAAGATTAACATCAAGTTTCTTTAGATTTCGCCTTTCTACGAATTCAGCAGACTTTCTCAATAATGCAAGAGCTCTCCTTGCATCACCGTTCTCGCGCGCAGCAAATGCACTAATCAAGCGAAGTGCCCCTTCAGTTACAATATCTTCGTGGAGTGCAATCTTCGTTCTTTCTTTTAAAATATCATATATTTCATCGGCTTTATAGGCTGGAAATACTAATTCTTCTTCGCAAAGGCTTGATTTAACCCTTGGATCAAGATCGTCCTTAAAGTTTAAGGTATTTGAAATACCAACAAGGATTACTTTACTTTTTTTCAATATTTCATTTATTCTTGATAATAGATATAGTATACTATCCTTCGACTTTTTACTGCGCAAGCAATCAATCTCATCGAGGACTACAAAACAGATTGAATTACCATAGTTTTCATCTAGTCGATTGACCAGTTTATCTAATAACACGTCACGAGGCAAACCAGTGGGTGGTACGGGATCATCTGGATTTAATCTATTACATATTGTTGCTAACACACGGTAACCGGATTTAACTCTATTACTATTTATATATATCCAATTCGGGCAAGCCATATTATTAATGCGCTTGCATTTATTCGTTAATTTTTTACTTATATGTTTGATAACTGCAGTTTTTCCCGTCCCTGTTTTCCCATATATAAATAGATTAGATGGAATACCATTTCTTAATGTCACAACAGTAATTTCAGCTATTGCTTTTATTTGTTCATATCTATGTGGAAGATTCTCAGGAATATGGGAGGAATCCAACGCATTTCTATCTTTAAAAATATTCGGACTTTCTAAATAATCATCGAAGAATTTATCGAGATCAAAATTCTTTTTTTCTGTAATCAATAGTTTATACACCTTTTACACAATATTTATTGCTCCAACAACATTCAACTCGATATTATAAGATTATTTTGCCAGTGTGGGCAGAATAATGAACTTATATTAAGCCATCAGTATTTGCTGATTATTTTGTCGGTGAACAAAAGTTATGTTCTGATCTATAAAAAGGCGATTGTTATGCTACTAGTTATGAACACGCTAGTTATTAACCAAAGAAAGGATATTTATTCTATAATATGCGGTTGTTTAACAGCGAATAATATTTGTCGGCTAATATATTTTATTTAAATGCAAACAAATACTTTTAAAAAAGATTTATTCAATGATTCATTGTTTATTAATTTCTTCTACCTTATCCAAGATCTTAACCAAAACATCACCAGCAGACTCATGAAACAATACTGATGCTTTGTTATCCATCGGAGTAGGCTGTTTATTGATGATAATTAAGTCCGCATTATTTTTTAATGCATATTTTGGCATATAAGATGCTGGTGTAACAGAAAGAGAACTACCCACAACAAGAAATACATCACATTTTTGGGAATGCTTAACTGAATTCTCCATTACACCATCTGGAATTGGATCTCCGAAATTAACGACGGTTGAAACCAATCTCCCGTCACATTCTGGACAAGATGGCTGTCCTTTACGCACTTTGGAGGTTAAATAACCGGGTCCCCATTTATTATCATCCCAAATTTCAGATTTTTGATACGTTGTTCCGCATTCCATACAACGCATCAACTCAGAATTCCCATGAAACTCACCGATTAAATCTTCTTTTATCCCTGACATTAAATGTAGATTATCAACATTCTGAGAAATTAAGAATTTCATGAGACCCATATCTTGAAGTTTCTTAATTACAATATGTCCTTGATTCGGTTTTCGTTGTTTCCAAGGAACTTTCGGTTTTGGAGGTGGCAGCCCCTTGTCCCGCCGAGTCCAGACACCATTTGGACCACGATAATCCGGTATACCCGACTCGGTTGAAATACCCGCACCAGTAAAAATAACAAGATGATCAGAATTTGCAATTAATTCTGCAGCTTCCTTTATTCGTTCATTTAGACCTTTCATATAAATGAAAAGAAAAAACAAAAATAAAAAGTTTTAGAGTTTCATAGTTCTAGAGTCTCATAGTTTTATTGTTTACATTCTATCTTAAAATTCCTTCATCTTTCATTTCTTCCGGATAAGCGAATGTTTTATGAATTGAAATGTCAAGACCAAATAATTCTTCATCTTTGTTAACTCGAAGCAGATTGAGCTTTTTTAGGATGAAAAACATCAACAAACCCATTCCGAAAACGAAGACTGCTATGGCTACAGCCCCAATTACTTGAATACCTATTTGAGGCAACCATTCGCTTGTTGAGAACGCGAGCGATGGATGTCCTCCTAAAGCGTCGGAGCCAAATAATCCAGTTGCAACCAACCCCCAAATACCGCAAGCACCATGTACTGGAAACGCTGTTAGAGCGTCATCTATATGTAACTTATATTCCAGTAGACTATAAGCGAAAGTTGTAATCACCCCCGCCACTAATCCTGTAACAAATGCAAACAATGGATTCATTATTGCTGCACCCGAACAAATCGACACAGCCCCAGATAATAAACCTACCATGCTTGTTAAAACATGCCCACGTGATGTTGCAGCCGCACCAAACAATCCTCCAGCCATAGCCATCGCCGTCGTTATTGAAACCCAGGAGAGTTCTGCCGTAATACTTGCTTGATTTTCAGCAGTACTAGAACCAATATTGAATCCAAACCAACCGAAAACCAGAAGCCAAGCACCAATCGTGGATAAGGGAATACTATGACCAAAGAATGGCCGTGGATTTTTATCTTTCCCAACAAATTTTCCAATTCGTGGGCCAATCATTTTTGCACCAGTTAATGCCAACATTCCTCCTGTAAGGTGAACGACGCCTGATCCTGCATAATCAATAAATCCAATATTATTCAACCAACCAACTCCGCTCCAAACCCAATGTTCCACAATCGGGTAAATAATTCCCGAGATCAATGCTGCGGCAATGATCCAACCCCAGAATTTATCACGTTCGGCTAAAGCACCAGGAACAATCCCGATAACAGTTATTGCAAACATAGACATCTTAAACCATCCCGCCATATCTCCACCAATACCTGTAAAATATGGACCAACACCTTCGATAGATTCTAAGCCCGGTGGCAACGGATTTGGGACTGTTGGTAACCATTGCGGTAAACCAATAAATGGATTCGTCGAGTAATATGCTAAAGGATATCCTATAACATAATACATCAAAAACGCCAGGGTCCAACCAACATTTATCATAATGATTGTGTGACTCACATTTTTCTTTCTAACCATTCCCGCATATAAAAGCGCAAAACCGGCAGTTGCCATTATAAATATTGCAACGGGTGCCCAACCCACCAAAAAACTTTGTTGAAGCGCTGCCCACAATTCTTCATTTGACGGTATATCAATTAGCATCCATTCATCCTCCTTATAATCTACTTTGAAACCAAACAGGTTTTAACGATATTGGAATCTCCTCTACGTAAAGACCTTCAGGTTCAATATTTAGCTTCAGAATTTGAGGTTTCAGAGGGACGCTCCTCGACTTTCGTAAAATAAAAACGCGTGTCCATACTACATCAGATTTTACATAGTCTAAGTATATCAAATGGTCGACGAGATATTCGGTAATATCAGGTGTAGCTGGAATGCCTTCGGCAGATAGAAGCGCAGTAGCACCCAAATTTTTAAATTCGAGTAATAACCTCATAAAAACTTGTCGAAATTCATTTTCATCTATAAGCCTTCGTCCGAGAGATGATAAAGAATCCACTACAATTCTGTCAATACGACCACCAACACTTTTTAGACCTTTCATTACAATTTCTACGACCTCTTCTTTCGTTATTAAAGCGAATTCTGACTTAAAAGCCGCGTTGATGGAGAGATTAACAATTTTAATTCTCCCACTTTCTACTAACTCTTCAAAATCACTCCATAATTCCTTTCCTGTTCGCACAATCGTGCGCGGGGTTTCCTCAGTTGTAATATATACGCATTGTTCATTTTCTTCAATGCCTTGATGAATAAACTGAAGACAAGATATGGTCTTTCCAGTTCCAGGTTCTCCTCTAACTAAAATAGCGTCCCCTTTTGGAAGACCAGGAATGAACTTGTCAAGTCCGCCGATCCCTATATCTACCCAAGTAATATTCTTTGAAACCAAGCTTTCATCATAATTTTTCAGCGCAGATGCGCCTCGATTTTTTCTTGCCATTTTATTCACATTATTTTTATCAATATATTATATTTATTGAATATATCGAAATGGGGAATCGATATATTCTAATGATAATGTTATATCATCGATCTAAAGTTATACAACTCCTTATATAAATATTATTATCAATACTAAAAAGAGCCGATTAAGGAGAATATATATCCATTTCAATATCATTCTAATAATAAAATTAATGAATAATTGATTGCTTTACAAATCCAGATATATAAACGAACGGAGAGACATAATAGAAGTTGGTAGAGCGGATAATTCATTAAAACCTAATGTCAGCATTTTCAGCTCATCAAGGGAACTAATACTTTCTGGTATAATTGAAAAAAAAAGTATGAAATTAAAAAAACAAGAAATTAAAATTCAAAATCATCGTCTTCATCGAGATTCCAATAGTCTTCTTCTTCAGATTCTGCTTTACTATCTGAAATCCTCTCTTTGATACCCATTAGTTTGTCTTTAATCCTTGGTTTCGGGGTAGATTCGTTTAATTTTTTCTCCGTTTCATCAAAGGTATCATATACGATGGAATCGTAACTGACTTGTTTTTTCTTCGGCTTTCTGACTCCGTCAATCTTATTTAATATCCATCCCTTAGCTTCTGATAATTTTCGTTTCATTTCTCCGCTGGCTACTTTTACTCTATCTAACACCCGACTTTCTATAACGGGCATAGTCATTCCGCGTGAATACATACCAACAGCCAATAATGCTGCAGCACCCGCTACAATTGATAAAACTAATACAATGACAAATGCAGGAGAATAAACTATTCCGTTCCAGAAATGACCCTTATAGTCTTGCATTACTTCATTGTCACTGTTTACGATCGAAATCATTGGTTTAAATTTACCCATAATGGATTTATTGAATACTATTGAAACTTCAACCGATTCTCCACGTCTAATCTCGATTTGATTATCGGAATTTTCTACTAAGTTTGCTGATTCGATGTTATATTCTATATTAGGATCTATGTTTTCAACTACAATATCAAAGATATCGGCTACATTACCAGCATTTTCGATAGTAAAGGACATTACATATTGAATGCCTGTTTGAACGTCATTATATTCATTCGGTATATCAAATGAATACACTTCTGGCATTATAACACCGCTACCACCAATATAACTAGAATATTCGTATGTTGATGAACTGACCTTCACTGCAATTCCATTTAAACCACCACGAACTGCGGTGATATCGTCAGGTGAGATATATAAATCGAGCTGTGCAGAAGAACTACCTGGTAGATAAAGGTTAGAAGCTGAAGCTTCCAAAGTATATGCCGAGGGATCTAATCCTTCTATTTCTATATTAAATGTATCAGCAACAGAACCATCGTTGGTTATATCTAACGTATAATGCAGAGTTTCGTCAATATATTCGAATTTATTATTTTCCGAAGAAACAGTGCACGTCAATTGCGTTACGGAAATTGTGAAATTCTGAGCGTATAATAGTTCAGTTCCTTGTTCAACAAGTAATTCAAACTCATTTAATCCTGGTTCTAAATCTGCCGCATCAAAGGAAACTAAACATGCTACACCTGAGGCACCAGAAATAAGAGATAGTTCTTGTTTTCCCTCCAATCCTTCAACTTCATAACCATCAATACCATTTACCGAAACATTTACATTGCCTTCGACATTTCCATCATTTGATAATCTAAAGTCAAAATTCGCTCCGTCATCGATATCTACTTGGTTATCACCATCTAACAGATTTAGACCAACAAGTGTGAATTCTGGTACCGTATAAGTAAGTTCTTTCACAATGTCAAGCGCTCCTGCTTGTTCAACGGTTAGTGTAACACCATAGTCACCAGCTGTGCTTGAACTTTCTGCAGGCACATCAATTTCATATTCAAAAATACTTGACTCACCCGCATCTAAACTCAATGATGTTTCAGAGAGGACGTTTACATCATCCCCTACGACTGATATATCGTAATCAACCGTAACTAGTCCATTATTTTCGATAGGAACTGGTACAACAACACCAACTCCTGGTTTAATATCGACTTCTTCTTCCATAACAACTTCTGTATTTATTAAACCTTCTTCAGCCATAATTTCTAATGTTGTTGAGAGAGTACCGATTAAAGAGGCATCAGTATTTGACTTCACTTCAAACACAAGTTCGTTCATTACGTATTCGCTCTTATGCGCATCGGGCCCGAGATTAAGCGTCCATTCTATTACTTCGGTCTCATCAACCAAAATAACGCCTGTTGTGTCTGGTAACGAACCACCAGTCCAAGATGCTATAGTTCCCGTTGGTAAATTATCATCTATTAATGAAATCACATATTGATCAGTGGTAGTGCCAATATTGGTTAGATCAAAATCACCAGTTACCGTAAAATCTCCGTCAGAGACAAGAGGATCATCTACCGTAAGACTTTCGATTTCAAAACCCAATTCATTTACCTCAACTTCTTCTACAAAATCAGGTGCAGAGAAGTCTTCTTGTAAATATTGACTAACACCAGGTATCATAAAGGTATAATCAAAACCCACAATTCCACCTAAAACACTAACACCCAGTTTAATACCTGGTGTTAATTCTAAGTGATACTCTAAATCAGTGTATGTCACATCGAATGTCTGTCCTGGACTCAAAGATTCGGGCACTTGAATTCGTGTCGTCTGCGTATCGAATTGCTCATCCCACCTAAATTCAGTTGCTTCCAATACCGTTGCACCATTGGTTAATTGTACTGTCCCTGTCATATATGCATCAAGTTGTAATACAATCCATGCTTGAAATTGAATATCTGGATTAATGCCATACATTATACTCGATAGATAATCATTTAGCATTGCCGAAAGTGAATCGAGTCCAATTGTATCTGTGATTTCAACTTCTGATATATCCGTGCCAAACGGCGTTCCAAGCCCATTGATACTGAAGAGCTCCCCTCCATCATTGAACTCATATGTTCCTAAATCAAAACCAAGGACATTTACACTACTTAAATCGAGCATGAAATCTATATTATAATCTATTGAAGGTGAACCCGCACCCACGGAATCTACTAAAACATTATAGTCAAAAACACCACCAGATGTGACCTTTCGCGCATTATAATATGATATTATGTTATATGGAAAGTTGATATCAATTGATGCACCCAATGAAAAGTCGACATCCATATCAGAAAGCCACTGTTGTAAATCTTGCTGCTCTGGAATACCAACATCATAATCAAAGAATTGAAAATTCCCACCATTTGGACCATAATCAAACCCAATTGCAGTTTGAGTTGCAGTTGCTCCATTCATTGACGTGCCAGATAACACTTCGGGATAACTCTTGAATGTATAATCAGTTTTCTCGGGAAATGTTAATTCTCCCATTCCGAGCGTGTATGAGTAGTCTAATTTCTCATCAATAATATCTAAACTAAGGACTTCTAATCCAAGCTCTGCCCATACCGTAAATGTTACATCATGTGCAATATGATATACCCAATCACCTATTTCTACTGAATAAAGTTCACCATGATCTGCGGCTGGATCGACAGCAACATCTACTGTTTTTGCCCCAATATCATCCCATCTTATTGATTCCTCGCTCGGACTTGCATGATGGCTGGAATCAATAACTGCATTGGCAGTAACATACGAGTATAAATTGTATTGTATATTAACCCCAACGCCACCAGAAATTGCAAATTGGTCCCAATCGAGGTCAATACCCAATATACTCTCTAAGCTGTAGTACTTATCTAATATATCGTAGCTCAACCAATTTCCTAATTTAGTTTCAACACCATAAAAGGGTATTTCAATGTCTTTTTCATAATCAATGCTACCCCAGTTTGTTGCAAAAGATAAAAGATTTCCGAGACCTAAGAAGTTAAAATTTAGGTCGGCAAAATCCATCTCAAAATCAACACCAATATCAAGACTTGGAGTACAACCAAAATTATCGAGATCGATGACAAAAGGAAAACTTTCACCTGCATGTACATCATATGGATTATAACTCGTTTCAACATTAAGTGGAAACGTTAAACCTAAGTCTAAATCTAAATCCATAGGAATCTGAACATCAAGCACATCAAAATCGAATATATTAAGAGTCCAATCTATGGGTTGAACTAGGTCGAGAGTTACCGAACGCCCTAATTCGATAGTTTGAGAACGTTTCACTGTTTGACCCCGCGGATCCACTATCGAATCCTCATTAGCTAAAGGATCATATCCATCAGCTGCTTCGGGACTGGTAGCAGATCCATTAATATCTGCTAAAGTCATAGCACCTAAACCGATGAAAACAGAACTCAAGAAGATAAAAGAAATTAGTAGAACAGATTTATATTTTTTTTCTGTTTTGTTCATAAAATCGTACCTTTTCTTGTAAATATGATTATCTAAGTTTTTTTTAAAATTACCAAAACTTGAATACTAGATAATTATTAGTCTTTCAGTTTTTTATATCAATTGGTTTATGCTTTAATTTCGACGAAACTAAGCAAAAAAAGTCTTATATTTTTTGATTAACATATTTACTTGGTGCGATGATTTTAAAACTCTATGTAGATTCTCAAAAAGAGGATTTTGAGAAGATGATAACACCTGAGGTAAATGAGCACCACCATAATACCTTTAATTATACACTGAGTTTAGTAATGTTTAGATGACAAGAATATCTCTCATCATTCTTAAAACCACCATCAAAATTATTTTGGTCTTTTTTTAAAATCTTATAAAAATCTTATAAAAATTAGAACATAATTAGAACATAATGAGTGGAAAGGATTCTGAATCTGAAGCCCCCATTTTAGAAAAAAAAAATGTTAAATTAAGTCAATTGGTGTATACTGGTCTAAGTGGAACCATAGGGGGTACAATTTATGTTATCATTGGTAGTGCAATTGATGTTGCGGGTGCTGGGATCCTTATTTCATTGCTTTTCTTAGGTTTGTTGTTGATTCTTGTGATAATGAATTATTCGGAGTTATCACTTTCACTTCCTATGCTCGGAGGGGGATATAGTTTTTCAAAAGAAGCGATAGGGGGATTTTGGGGCTTTATTATCGGTTGGTTATTATGGTTAGGTAATCTCACATTTGCTTCAGTTTCGGGAGTAGGATTTGCTTATTCTCTATCTGTTTTTTTTCCAAATAGAGCGGGGATTGAAGCACATTTCATTCAGATTATCGGCTGTATTGTCGTCTTAGTCTATTTCTTTATGAATCTTTGGGCATATAAATTCCTCAACAAACTAATGCGAGTTTTTACCTTCATTTTATTAGTTGGATTTATTATCTATATAATAATGGGCTTATGTTTTGGGATTGTGTTTAATTCTGAGAACTTTCAACCAACTAATTTAAGCTGGAATATTGACTTCAGCTCTATTTTAACAGTTACACCACTTTTAATCGGTATTTTTTGTGTTTACGAATGGAATTCTTCTTTTGACACTATTACCTCAAAAATAGTAGAAATTAAAGGAAGTAAGACGAAAGTTCCACGAGCATTTATGTATTCGATTCTAATTGCAATCGGAATTTATATTTTGGTAGTTGCAACCACATTAATAAATATAGGAGAACCAAACAGTTCCACATGGAATTATATTATTAATTCAGATAACCCACTAGCTGATACTCTCTCCTACATAGCTGGGACTCCAGGATTGATCTTGATCGGTTTTGCAGGTATGATATGCACGATGACAAGTTTACAAGCTTCTATGAAAATGTCATTTCGCGTATTATACGCAATGGGACGGGATGGATATTTACCGAAATTAATAACACGTCAATTTGAGGGAACTAAAAGAACTGATGTGTCAGGACCGACTGTTGTAATTAGTGGTTTGCTAATAATCATCTTTACTTTTCTCTTCAATGTTGAAGATTTAGTTTCCATTTCGAACTTTATTATTTTACTGACTCTGGCTTTGATCTCTTATTCCGTCATATTGCTCCGCAGAAACCGTCCGAAACTTATTAGACCTTATAAAGTTCCATTTTACCCATATATACCTATATTAGCGGCGGTTTCATTCTTAGTGCTTATAACACCGCTTGCATCAGAAAACCTATTGATTGGCATCATGATGTTTCTCTTTGGAATAATTATATATGCATTAAAAATGGCCAGACGTGACAGAATTATTCTATTACTCAGTGGGATGAAGATTGGTGGTGCAATCATAACGATCCTATATCTGCTATCGGTAAGAATGATGAGTAGTCTAATTGGAATTGTTCTGTTGAGTATTAGTATTTTCGCCATAGCTAGCGTTTTTTTCGATGTAAAGCCGATTTCTCTTATTTTTAAAGATATTGCACGGGCAAAAAATGATGACGCATTAATTGTTTCGGAAATCATAGAAATCGACGATAAAAAAAAGAGATTTGCTTATAGTTTTAATATTATTATTGGGATTATTCTGATATGTGCTTCGATTATATTCTTTGCATGTTGCTTTTTATTATACTATGAGGAAATCTCTTTTTCAGAAAATATCTTCGGAATCAGTCCAGAATCGATGGAACTAATTGGAATCTCTATCTTTATAATATATGGCATTATAATACTGATTGGCGGTTCAGCAAATATTGGAATTCAATTAGAATTAAAAAATGTGAAAATTTAGTGATAAAAATAATTGAGATAATTGAATTAAGCAAAAATTCTAAAATTTATTTCAAGTAATATTTTAAATGAAAAATGACAATTTTAAGTGAATATTATGCTAACTCGTGAAGATTTTGAAAAAGTTGCGAAAAAGAATGGATGGAAATTGAATCCTAATGATAAAGTGATTAATGGAATTCTTCGTGTGGAAAATAAGAATGTAGAGAATTATGGAATTCCATACTGCCCTTGCAGACCAGAAAAGATTGATGAGAATATATGTGGTGGAGATCATGGCTGTTTAGAAGCGCCAGACGAAATAGAAGAAATGGGGCATTGCCACTGCAATTTATACTGGCATCCCGATTATGATGGAAAAAACTGGAAAAATGATAAAATATAAGCGTTTTTAATTAAAATTCGTAAATTTCATGAGTTTCTGAGGGATATATTTCTTCCGTAGTGAAAAGTTCCATAGGTAAATTGACATTCTTAATCGTTCTACCCGTAATCTCGTAATTAGTCTGAAGTAATACATCAGTTAATTTTATTAACGAATCAATCGTGGGAGTGGGTATTTTCAGTTCCGAACCCAAGGATGACAACGGAACTAAGCCCGTTGGTACATCTTCAGTTAAGTATCTCATTCGAAGCGAGCTAGGTGCCCCTATTGTCTCATAACTGGGGATCTTTTTAAACGCTTCATCGAAACTATGAGCATCAATTCCATAAACGTCTTTTACCCAGTCTAAAAACGAAAGAGCTTTTACACCTAATGCATTCAATATCTCACAACGTTCTTTATCGACTTGTTCTGCTATATTCGATATGGCTCCTTTATTTCCAGTTCTATAGAATAGAAACGGCTGTTTTCGGCAAATGCTCCCTGCATTGAATAGAACTGTGGTAGGATGAACTATTGCTCCAATATTGTTTAGACTGGTTATTCTTATATCGTCAACAAACTCCAATTGGGGAAATATTTCATTGATTATATGACTCACGAAATAGTTATTGTATTCTGGATAAAAACAACAGTTTACCTTGTTTTTAATTTTTATGATAGATACGCCATAATCTTCTTTTTTCCTGCACGTAAATAGTAAAGTCTGCGTTTCACCGACATGAATACTTAAATCAGGTCTTATCCTTTTTATTTGATGATAACATTCGATAGCACCCCAAGTTCGACCAGGATTCAATAGGATGATTTGATTGTCTTCTAAATAGGGAATAATTTCATTCATAACCGCTTTATGTGCATTTGCTGGTACTACGATAAGAATGATATCAACATTTTTTATTAGAGCCTTGTAATTTCTGGAGACTTTATTCAATTTAAATGATCCTTTTATTTCTCCATCTGCTTGAATTTTTGAAGTTAATAGTACATTACGAATATTCCTAAATGTTCTATATCCTAAATTCACTAAATGATCCTTGCTTGCAAGATAGCTGGCAAATGCCCTTCCACCACTACCAGCTCCAATTATTGCTACATTATACATAATATAAACCAACTCATTGTTAAATTATAATTACTTTTATTGAAATTCATTCGAAAAATAGTCATACTCTATATTTCAATGTCCCTCGTTAATTGACGAGATGATTGGTTCATACCTTTTGAATTATCTAACCGAATACATTTTCCATCGATAATTCTTGTTTTTACTCTTCCTTTAGCTGCAGGATTATTTTGTAGCTGTGGTGCGTCAAAAAGACCTGAATAAACAGCATTAGATAATGCCTTTTCAGAGGTATAGGGGTTTTCTATACCCATTGCATTCGCTGAATGTTCATATTTATTGATAATTTTTCTCGCTTGGTTTATTAATTCATTTTTGCGAACTTGAATAGTAGGATCTTTGGTAAAGTCTGGTAGTCCATGTAGGCAGTCTTGTATCACCTTTTTAATCAAATTACAACTCTCAATGATATCTGCGGGTTCAGCGGCATGATTTGCCTCACAAAAACTGACAACGTGCATAATATCCGGTCTCAGCGCCATTTGAAATATTGTCGATGTAACTAACTGACCCTTCGCCACCGTAGCATTAGGAGACAGATATGCTAATCCTGCCCTCGTTTCCCGTAATACTTCGAATCCTTTAGATATTAATGGTTCCACAATCTCAATCATTGCTAAAGCTCTGGCGAAATCCATTTTCAGAGAGTTTCCCGATGGTGTATTAAACATCACTTGTTCTATGTATGTTCTCACACCCAGCTCTTTGGCCACCCTTGCACTAAGATATGCATCTGCAACAATTAGATCGTCAGAAGCCATTCTTAATGCCCATTGATGTGGATCATTGATCTCCACAGGTATTCCATTATTTGCATGCCATTTTATTGCTTCTAAGTGTTCAGGTATCGATTTTGAGATCGGTTGAGGGCCTCTTCCATCAAGTTCAGAATACCAAAAAATTGGAATCGCAGCCCAACTATTTTTAATCGTGTCTTGGAATAATTTCCCATTTTTGATTAAATCTTGTGTACCCGAATAAATTCTTAGTAAAGGATAGTTCCCTGTTCGAGACTTTTTATAGATCTCTTTTAAATGTTCTTTAGTTCTAATCGGAGCTCCTCCAGTTCCTTTGGGTCGCTTTTTCAAGATTTCAGGATGATGAAACCATTCTTGAGCAGCTTGGTCTGGTGCAATAGAAATTACATCTAATACTTTCGAGTTAGCAAGTCCTTGAACACCTTTAATGGTCTTCTTTATAGATGGAAGTCCAAAATGCGCTCGCAATATTGGATAAGGTGATTTATAATGAATTCTGTCAACAAGTGTTTCTGGGAAATCATTCTTTTGAATTAATTTTGTCCCTTGCTTGTCCAGTTTGATTATGATATCGTCTATAAATTCACCACCTACAAAGATATGCTCGAAAAAATCAAGATTTTGAACCTCTGTGGCAAGATCAGGCAAGCATCCCAGAAAATAGCGCTTATCTTCCAGTTCGTTATTGATAATAAGTTTTATTAGGTCTTTAATTAGTGAGATACCAACATCAGGTGTCAATC
>WJKO01000291.1 GCA_014729055.1 Promethearchaeota archaeon
ATTGAAAGATAGACTAGTCACTTCTTTGATCCTCATTTTCCGAAACGCAGATGCAACATCTCTTGCTTTGGAATTACGAGGGTTTGGAAAATTTAAAGAAAGAACCGATCTTTATACGCTGAAAATATCATGGCGAGATGTCGTCTTTCTTCTATTGATTTTTTTCTTCACGATATTTCTTTTATTGTACCGATTTAGTTTAATCCCTTTCATTCCGTCCGTACCATCAATTTATAGTTTATTTTGGACTTAAAGTTATGTTCTGATTATATCTTGCCATCTTTTTTTTAACCAGTAAAATATAACGCTCGTCGAAACGGTTATTCCAATAATACCGATATAATAATATTGTAAGTCAACGTTTTCGAGGAAGCCATTGTCGCTGACATATAATTCAGTCCCGATACCTCTGATATAATTTAAATTCTCTTGAATGATCCATTCTTCGAATCCAGATGCGTCTTCCCTTTGTTGCCCATCTTCTTTGAAAAGATAAGTATTTGATGCCTCCGTCGTGATAGTCCAGTTTTTATGATGCGGATATTCCCAACCTGGATAGCCTGGATTGGTTAAAATTTTCTCTCCATAGGCATATAATTCAAAACTATTCTCATCTTTATGATCATGGCTTTGCTCATAGTTTTTACATGTCATTGCGAGATAAGTACTATTAGATCCAAGAGCGTGATTATCTCGAAATGCAACTAAGCCTGATTGCGGAAAAACAACACTATTATTAACTCCTATCTCGGGACTTGTTGAGGTTACATTATACTGATATACGCAAATGCGTGGTGCGACAAAACGGGTAACGTTTATTAATTCATTGAAATTCCCTAACCACTGCATGTTTGATGCTAACTCCGTGTAACCAGAATTTTTTACCATCGGTGCGAATGCGACCATATTCTCTGGATGATTTAAATTTGATCCTGAATCTTCAAACAAAGGATAATAACCATTAGGGGTTGAACAATTTATCATAAATTTCAAGGTGTTGATAAATCTTGGGTCTTCTAAGTAATCCCGTATGCCTAATTTGTTAAGAAGATAAACGACTCTTAGTCCATGTATCCAAGTATATGCTCCGTATCCTTGACCTTCAAATATTCCTCCTTCTGCCAGTGTTTTATCTTGTAGATACCAATCGATCTGTTCATCGGCTTTTTGGACATAATCTGCGTTCTCCAACATAACACCCGCCATTGCCAGTCCACAAGACATTACTACTCTCCAGTTGTTCTCGGAGGATGAATCCATCTTTGTATATAATTTCCTCGTATGATCATCAAGTTTATCGAGTATTATTTCTCGATCGGCACTAGATATATCATTCCAAATTAAATCTAAAGCAAATGCATAATTATAACACGCGTAAGAACGAATCAAGTGCTTCTCATAATCATTTTCGACCTCATCCATCCTTAATAGAAATTCTTTGGATGCATCAACCAAAGTCTGATTATTTTCCATATATCCAATGAATGCAAAATTCAGTGCATATTCTGAACGATTAAGGCGTTCGTGGTCTCCAACTTCGAAATTATTTGGATCCAACATAATAGATGTTATGTTTTCATACCAACTTTTCCAAGGTTCATAATTATTGATTCTGTTGACAATGCCCGACTTATTGACTTCATCAAAATACAAACAAGGATGATCTAAACTCTTTATTCTTGATCCGATCTGAGATGTTGAGAGTTGCCATGCTTCATATTCAGCTGGTGAATATTGGGACATCTGTGAAGCGACAATTGATTCATTGTTATTGAAAAAACTTTTCCAATAACTCGTTCTATAGCTATCTCCGTCTTGCGCTGGATCAATTTCAATTTCAAACGCACTTGTTGTATCGGTAAAATCTAGATTTAATGTATTATAACTTAGAATAGTATCGATTGTTCCGTTATTGTAGAAGCGATAGAAGCACGAATCCCCGCTAAAACTCACATTTTCATTTGAAAAGCATCCGTGGTTGTTTTCACAATATGTTGTATGAAATATCCAATTATCATCTGATCCTATTTTGAGATCAACTAAAGTGTTATCTGTGTTATCTTTGGTTTGGTTTATTGAGATATTGGGCATTTCAATTGTAGAATTATAAGGATATAATAATGTAATGATTCGTTCTGTTCCTAATGGCGGTTTAATTTTAACATAAGGTATGTATTTCTCCAGTTCTGCATAATAGCCTGAATGCTCAGTGATCGTGGTTTCAAAAGGATAGATTATTGTTGTGTTCAATTTGACATCATTAATTGTCCATAAGCAAGTATTATCAGCCATCTCAAGGGTTCCTAGCCCGTGTAATACGCTCTCAACGGATATATCTTGCTTTAATGTATGAATATCATCAATGATTATGAAATACCCATTTTGTTCTTGATTTCCTTTTACATAAATTACATTTCTATTGAATCCACCGTATTTTGGATTAAGAAAATAAACGATCGGAATGAATAAAGTTATCGCCAAACCGCCGATAATTATAATAAAAATCAAAAATATCAATAGGCGCTTTTTATGCACGGGATCATCTATATCGAATTTCATCAAGATCATCTATCTATCATAGCTGTTTATCATTGCTATTTATCATATTATTTTTATATTGCGATAATTATAGCTTTGATAGGTTATATTTTCCAGTATTCAACGTGTGAATATCATGAAAAGAAACAATGATCATATTGATATATTTGCAAGAACTGGTTTCCTTATCGTTCTCGTGTATGTTTTTATCACACAGTTTTCGACTGATTTGATTCTACAATTGAATGGTATTTTATTTGCATGGACTGCTTTTTATTGGTTTATACACATTGCAGGTTTAGTTACTGGTTTGCTAGTCTTTTTTAGATGGAAACATCCACTTATGAATATTTTTGGTCCGATCTACTTATTTGGTCTGGGTTATTTCATGACACGTTATCTTATTAAAGAATTTTGGTATACAATGCCCATTGTATTTGTATTCCACGTCTTATTTATAGGAATACTTGTTCTAAATTTATTTATTTTTATCGCTCATTTGGTTCAAAATATGGAAAAAAATGCCATTAAAAATTTAGATTTAAGAAAGTGTCCGCGTAAATGGATTTATTTATCTATTCTATTGACCTTAATTTGGTCTTCTCTAACAATGTGCTCTTATTTTGGATTTGGAAAGAAAATATCTATCGAAGATGCTGGTTCTAATAATGACATTAAAATCTCATTTTGGGGATATCCCTTTGGTTCTGATAATGCCAGTTATTATGTTTCGGGTCAAGCTGACGAAGAATTGGAATTCTACAGTCAATGGGATACTGCGTTTTATTTGAATTTGCGGAATTTATCACTCGCCAATGGCTCATATATGCATGAATTCGCACAGATGGTAAAAGTGTGGGAAAGTTTTGATATTGATTTTATCATCAATATATGTCCTGTAAATATGGAAGCTAAAAAGGTGCCGCGAGGAGATTTTGTTTCCTATTATTACTTAGAAGAAGTTAATGATTCTATCGATTTAGCGGTTACATGGGCAAAGAATTACAGTTTAAGCAATTTTCGGGGAATATCGCTGGACGTTGAAGGTCCAAAGTATACATACGATAATTATGGGAACAAACAAATTGTATCTTATGAACAGTGGCAAAAAGGAGTGATCTCCTACCAAAATAAACTCGATTGGTTTAAGACCGAATGTCCCGGAAATAAAACATTTCTTATCGCAATGGATGGTATTATTTTTGACTTTTATGACGATGATCCTGATTTAGATATAATGCAGCGGACTTGTAGCGTGCCACCCGTTTGGGACTACTATGGATATATGACTTATATGATTGGAAACCCCTCGGGACTCTATCCGTATTATTATTATATGCAAGAAGGATCTGATAGACATGGGGATGCCTTTTTGCCTTGGATTGGCTGGATTAATGAATATGAGCAATTATCAGAGGAACCCTATTATTATGATGCTATATTAGACAATTTTAAAATCGTTAAGTCAATGAACATGGATGAAGTGGTTATAGCCCCATCTAGGTATCTATTGGGCAATTTCTCTAATTATGATGAGAGAGACCAAATCATGGAAACTATGTTTGAGCGGCTAAATGATATAAATCAGACGAGGAATAGCACTTTTGAATCATTTGATTTTCAAATCCATCATGATAAGAGGATATATGATGATTCTGGATTATATTGGAAGAAATGGACACCTTATACCTTCATGAGTAGCTCTAACGTATTCAAGGATCTAATGTTAGAGACAAACGGAGAATGGCTGATGTATGTGCAATGTGGTGCTGCTATTCTAATCATTGGATTGCTTTCAATATACATTAAGATCGTAAAACCACCTACTATAGATGGCTGAATAATACAATATATCTTGTTGGGATGGATTGGGAATGGGGATTGGGATTGGGATGGATTTAGACAATATTGACCTAACGAAACTCTTTCTTTTTATTCAATATACGATTGATTCTCTAGAGCCAAGGTTCTATGAAGATTTAGAGTCAACATGCAAGAAATTACATCAGATTCCTGATATTGATTTTAAGAAACATGACGATGAAGAGATATTTGAAATATTCGGTGAGATCTTTACATATATCGAGCGAATCTTTAAAAAGACGGCTGAATTTTCAAGATTAGTTGAGGAAGAGTCTATAGAAGTTTCGATTTCTAATTTCGATGATAAATGCAGTTTACTGAATAAGCATATAGAAAATTCAAGTCAAATTGTGAATCGATTTCTCGATGTATATAATAATCATGAAAAATTAATGACCCATCCAGTAAATCTGATAACCAAATATTATGCTAACTTATATTCTTTGCAATATAAATACGGATTTTATAGCGATTTAAGTGATTTAATAATCTTGATAGCATATTTCTTTCAAAATTCAGATGATCTGCCAAATAACTTGATTAAATTAAAGATATATGTTAAATTTGCAAATATTATTATCGA
>WJKO01000292.1 GCA_014729055.1 Promethearchaeota archaeon
ATATAATCTAATAAAAGTCGTGCATTTATTTTTTCCAAGGTTGAATAACTGTCTTTTTGCGGGAATTGCAGCCTAAATTCCTCAACGCACCACTGGAATTTTCTAAAATCACTTAAGAAGCACTCGATTTCAAATTCTTCGTTTGTGAGATCCATTTTTTTCACTCTTTTTCCTTTAGGTAAAATAAACAAATCTGTTAATTTTAAGATTGAGGAGGTCGGTTTTTATCAAAAACTTGAAGAAAAAAGCAATTTGAAAAAATATATGAGAAATTATATGAAAAAATATTAACGAAAATTTGATTTATTGAGATATATTGCTTATTTGTCCTTATTCTGGCTTTGGTTTTTCACTTCATGTGCTGCAACGCTGAAGAATTTTGAAAACACTAGCATTGTAGAGACCCCACGAATGTTCCGCGTAATTACCATTTTTAGCAAACCAAACGTCGAAATCTTGCCTTGTGCTAATTTAAAGAAGGTTTCCAAGTCTGTTTTCAATAGCCCATCGTGATCTTTTGTTTGTATTAGATCTTGTATTGCCTGCGGATCTTTTTTATCATACTTAATATCATCGACATCTATCGTCCCTTCCTTTAATTTTACAAACGCAGCGTGTCGGTCATCCGTACTAATAAGCAATACGTTAAAGGTTTGATCCCCATAATTCTCTTTAAAGTACTCTGACTCGTTTAGGATTTTCAATTGATTCCAAATAATTCCTGCGAATCCTCTTCTTCTCTTTTTCTTCTTCTTTTTACTCTTCTTAGTTGTAGATTCATTGCTTTCTGACATTTCCTATATCAACTCTCTTGTTTTCTATTATATTCGGTTTTATTTTCTATTTCTCTATATCTGATAGCAGTTTAATTAAGTTTCTCGGATCATTAGTCGTAATTCCATCCACTTTCATAGCTAACAACTCTTTCCAACGATCGATGTTATCAACAGTCCAAGGATTAACGAAAATATTATTAGAATGTGCATAAATTACCATTTGATCGTCAACAAGCTTATGAAATGGATGTGTTCCTTCAAATCCCATCTTCTTAACTCTGTTAATTACACCTTTTCTAAAAAACCAACTGCTTAGCCATCCAGATCGGGATGGATTTAAAGCAGCAATGGGGACATCTGGACTAATTTTTCTAAATTTTTTTAATTCACCATGTTTAAATGATATTATTATGCAGTCTTTAGATAAATTATAGTCCTCTATCTTCTGTTTTAATAAGTTAGTTAATCCTTTGGCTTTTATTTCAATAACAAACCCGACTTTTCCTTTGAAATTCTCAAAGACTTCATCTAATATAGGAATAGTTTGCCCCTCTCCAAGGTCGGCTTTTTTTAGTTCATCTAACGTACTTTCAGAGATATTTAAACTGATATTGGAGGTTCTTCTCGTATTCCCATCATGCATAACAATAATCTGATCATCTCGAGATTTATGAATATCCATTTCGATTAAATCAGCACCAATATCTATGGCTGTTTTAAATGATAATATAGTATTTTCGGGACATTCGGCATTCGCTCCTCGATGAGCTGTAACAAATATCTCATTTTTTTTCTCAATATTTGGTAAGAGTTCTTGTAAATTCATTTTTGTTTCTCCAATTCTTGTTAATTTCTTTTAATCATTATTTCTTTCATCATGTTAATTATTTTTACGCTTGATTGAATTTTTAACTTGACTCAATTTTTTCTTTTATAAAATGAGATCTCAAATTATTTATTCATAAAAGTCAACATTCGTCAAAAAGTATTTTGTAGTTTCGCTAAACATCTTAACAATAAGTAACGATAATTTTAAATATGCTAATAGATTTTAAAGTTATCAATTGAAAAACAAATTATTTAAAAATAAAAAAAAAATAATATAAAAAAAAATAAAGGATAACGATTGACTTATGGAATTTTGTCCAGAATGTGATAGTATTTTGTTACCAAAAAAGGGTTCAGATGAACTATGGTGCAGAATATGTCAAAAAAGCTTTAAGATTAAGAAAAAATCTTCGATTAAAAAAGATTATCGTATTAATCATAAAATGAAGCACAAGATATCGGGTAAGACAGCGGTATTTGTGAAGAAAGAAAAAGCGAAAGCAATTTCTAGCGATGATCGAAGAGCATTTGAGGATTATTTCTCAAGTGACGGCTATGGATCTTAGTCGATAGCGAAAAAAATCACATACAAATTAAGTTGAATTTTCTTCAGCAGGATTAAAAATTTGAATTAAATTCTCTATTGCAGACTTTAATTCTTTCGAAGAGGATTCAAACAATGAATGTATTAATACATTTCTATCTTCTTCAGCAATATTTGGTATAGAATTAATAATGTCAGATATAATTTCTTTTTTACGTTCAGGATTGTTTTGCAGTTCTTTAATTTTATTAATAATTTCTGTTTTGAGAGATTTTTGAGGAGATTTAGCCGATTTTTTGTGATTTTTGCCCTTTTGAGAGTTTTTAATGATATAAAATTCGGAGAGGATTTTCTTCTGCAATTCCAAAACCATTTCTTCCCTTGTAGGTATTGGATCTTGGTTTAAATGTTTTAACAATTGATTCAAGTCGCTCTCTATCTTCTCAATGTAGCGTTCATAATGTTCTGTTTCAATAAGGTCATTCTTGTTATTTTTTTCTTGCATTAAGAATTATATTGAATTTGAAATTAATAAAAAATTGTTGTTCGAATCCATTTCTACTACATCATTTTTGAAATTAATAAAAAATTGAAATTAAAATTAATTCATAAATTGAAAACATTCAAAAACTATAATCCGCCGACTTTACCGCCGTTAATTGGTATGATACAGCCATTTAAAAAGTATCCACCTTCACTGCATAGGAAACACACAACATCACTTACATAAGATGTCTTCCCAATACCAAAGGGGATCCTATTTTCATACATATTTTTGAATTTTCCCTCATCTTTGGATAGTAAATCGCCAATAATTGGTGTATCAATCAATGTTGGTTTCACAGCATGTGATCTGACGTTATATCTATTTAATTCTTTAGCAGCTGTCAAAGTCATTCCAACGACACCAGCTTTTGTTGCAGAATAAGCAAGCTGCCCCATATTTCCGTCCGCAGCCATAGAAGATATATTTACTATAACCCGGGGAGGATTGTCAGTAGTTTCTAGGTATTTTACCCCTTTTTCTTTAGCCTTTGCTTTAGATAAGTTAACCCACTGTGTCGATAACGCTTGCATACAGACGGCAACACCTTTTAGATTTACATCTACGGTGAAATCCCAGTACTTCTCATTGAATTTAGATATTAAGAAATCTCTTAAGACTCCCGCACAATTTACTAAAAAGTCCACATCTCCAAACACCTCAAATGTTTTGGCAACAGCAGTATCAACTGCCTCTTTATCCGAAACTGAAAGTTTATGGAATAATGCCTTACCTTTCCCAATATTTTTAAGTTCTTCTAGGACCTTATTGCCATTTTCTTCTACAATGTCAAGAATTGCTACATTAGCGCCACTATTTGCCATATCTAGGGCGATTTGACGACCAATTCCAGACCCGCCGCCCGTTATTATTGCACCTTTTCCTTCAAAACTCCATTGCATTTTATATTCCTCATTAAACTTGTTGATTATTTTTGTTGATTATAGATGGATAATGAGAAATAAAAAAATTTCTCATTCATATCTTCAAATTTTCTCGAAAAAAATAAGAAATAATTCATATCTGAAGACTTTGAATCTTGCTAATTTAAAATAAAAAACAACGAAAAATGAAATCTTAAAAATTAAATAGTTTGAATGAAATTTTTATAATTATGGAGAGCAAGAAACAAAGTAAAGAGATAACAGATTCCGCTGTAAAGGGCACGGAAGATGCAGATGAAGAGCAAGAAGTCGCTATTCCTTTGGGCGGGTACTTCGGCATTCACACTGTCGTATTTGTCGGCGGTGTTGCTTTACCTTCAATGCTTATGCTTTATTATGGCCCACTTATGAGGTTGATCGGACTTAATAATCTATTTGGTTTAACAAATTCTGTGATATTAGGAATTCAAGATTTTTGGATTTGGTTTTTCTTTCCTTTATGGCTTCTACTAGCTTTATTCATCTTTATACTCATGACAGCATGGATTAGTGAATTATTTAATAAATATTGGCACAATAAATCGCCACCTGAACAAGGATTATATCGAAGAAAGTTTAGTAAAAATGATGTAGTAGATGAACGCTTGAAATATTATCATTATAGAGGATTTGTAATTAAATGGCCCCTCTGGTTGGCTATGAAGTCTCCGTTTCCTTGGATGAAATATTGGATTCTCAGATATATTGGGCATAATAATGTAGATGAAAGCGCAGTATATATTGATGCATTTCCTTGTTTAGAGTTCTCAACGCTTAAGAAAAATGCCGTTGTAATGTGTGGGGGTTTGATTTCCAGCCATGTTGTTGATTCTCTATATGGAAATTTAACAATAAAAGCTATCTCTATCGGAGAAAACACACTATTAAATTGTAATACCGTCATGGCTCCAGGTGCGATTGTTGATGATAATAATGTATTCATGCCCCACACCTTTGCGATTAAAGATTGGAAAAGTAAAGATAAAGTGAAATTTTATAGTAATAGTCCTGCAAGATCAATTGAAGATAAATACAAGGGAATTTTTTCAGTTCTGCCAGAAGCAGCTAAGAGTGTTTATAAAGAAAAAGGTTATATTACAGGCAGCAAGATTAGAGAACTTCTACATAAAATGAATGAAAATTAATGAATGAATGAAAATTAAAGAAACAAATATTTTTAAGATAAATTATATTTTCCTTATTTCTTCTGATACCAAGTTCTTTGAGCTTGGCGGAGTTTATCGGGCATGTCTTCGTAAGGAGACTTTTCTTCAAATAGTTTATATTCTACCCCATAGCGAATTCCTGATTCAGGATGTACGTATCCAGTTTTCGAAATACCATTTGCGCTCCTTAGTGCAGTTCGTCTTTGGATTAAAGATGCACCTTCAATATAAAAGTATTTCCACTGTTCTTGTTCTGAATCCAGTTCCAAAAAGATACCATTATCCATTTCATCATCTGAACCAACAGGATTGAAGACACCAGCATCTACATCCCATTTTAAGATTAATGTTTTAGCTTTTTCTGACATGATAATCAAATCACTAGTTTTTTTCTATCAAATTAATAAAATTATGTATAAAATATTATCTATTTTGAAGATAAATATTTTGAACATAAATAATAATTAATTAATATTGAATACAAATGAATTTAAAATAAGATAGGAAAAGTTGATTCTTAATAAAAGGAGGAAGAAAAAATTTCCAATTCAAATGCAGAAAAATTAGTAAATCGAATTAAGAATAACGTCAAGAAGTACTTAAACAGTTTTGAAAATAAAGAAAATAAGGCATATTTAGATTATCTCGAAGCAATTAAGGTTAATGAAGATCAAAAGCTTAATCTCTTTGTTCGTTCAGTAGATCCAAAAACAAAGAAATTTGATAACATTCAAGTAGAGACAACTTGCCCAATCTCTGCGGAACTTAAATTTCAAGGTCTATTATTTGATAAAGTGCATGTAAAAATCGAGTTTCCACAGATTTTAATAGGCGAAAATTTTACGCTTCCCCAAATCGTAATCAGTACGACTTCCTATAAGCCATGGTTTGGTAATATTGGTTTAGCGTGGGAAGGATTGACGGGCAATAGTAAAAAGCTAGGGTTTTATCCATATGAAAACACGATTAAAAGAACCTCAGATATAAAGAAGTATTTTGAAGAAGATATTGTCGATCCATTATGTGACTTACTTAACAATTACCAGTCAGATGCTACAAAACAACTTAAAAAATATGTGAGCAAACTTGTAAAGGGAAAAAACAAGAAGTTTTGGCAATATCCCAGCGCGTTTAATCAGAATTTAATAAATACAATTAAGGTACCTATACGTTGTGAATATAATTCTAGTAAAAACCAGAGTATTATAAGCTTCAGATTCTTTGGGGTGGGAGATGAATGGATTCCTGTTGCAGATATTATATTTAACGTCTTGGATCCAGTCTCAAGCTCCACATCATACTTTAACAACGAAGGGGAATTATTGACAGATGCAGAAATTAGCGAAATGTTGGAAGAAATGCAATATAAAAGGTCAACTGCGAAAAAAGCGAAGAAGAAAGAAAAAAATATTAAAGTTGTTAGAAAAGACTGGGATCCATTTGAAGCGGAGAGGAAGCTTAAAAGAGACGAATATGGTTTTCTGATGGATGCAAGTCGTGAAGATTCCGAATTTGGATCCAAAGAAGTCGATTCGGCTCGAGAAAAGGTTTCATTATTAGGGTTGAAAAAAGCTCGAGAACATAAAAAAGAAGAAGTAAAGGCGGTACCGCCAGACGAACAAGATGTTTCACGTTGGAGCTCTCCAAGAGAATGGTATAACGAATTACAGGGTAAAAAATTTACTATCGAAGGAAACAAGGCTGCTTTGTCATTCACAGAACGGGGCGAAATAAACCTTATTCAAGGATGTAATCCTCCTTTTATTCTTAGATTTGCACGCGATGAAATTCGAGTGAAAAAAGGGCAGATAAGTAGCCAAGTCATAAAGTTATTATATAAATACTACAAAAAAGGATATTTACGATTAGTATAATCTTCATTTAAATCTAAATTCTATTTTCTTCTATAATAAGAAAGACAAGAGTGAAACTCATGAATATTAAAACAGCGTTTGCAGATACTGGATTTATTGAGTATAATTTAGAGCCAATATTCAAACCAGAATCAATGGTAGTCATCGGTGTTTCTCAGAAAAACTATTTAAGTCCAGGCACAACTATTTTTTTAAAGAATTTATTTGAGATGAAATTAGGCAAAAGAACGTATGGGATTAATCCTCGCGGAGGAACTTTAGAAACCTATAAATTGTATAAAGATCTTAGAAGCCTTCCTGAGACACCAGATGTTGGTGTTATTGCAATTCCACCCAAGGGCGCCTTGGATGCAGTAAAAAACTGTATTAATTTAGGCATAAAAGGAATGATTATTATATCTGGTGGCTTCGCGGAGACGGGAAGACAAGGTCAGCAGATTCAAGATAATATCGTAAAGATGTGTGAGGATGCTCGGATCCCTTTAATTGGTCCTAATTGCGTTGGAATTTATCATCCACCATACATTGATACTCTTTTTCTTCCCACGGAAAAGCTTGTCCTTCCAGAAAAAGGTAATGTTTCAATTGTATCCCAATCCGGGGGAGTTTTACTTGATCAATTCTTTTTAAGTTTTCGTGAGAGGCATATAGGAATTTCATCAGCCGTTTCGATTGGCAATAAAGCGGTCGTAAATGAAGTTCATATGCTTGAATACTTTACGGAAGATGAGGAAACCCAAGTCATTTCATTCTATATAGAAGGCTTTAAGAAATTAGAAGGACGAGAATTTTTACATAGATCGCGGAGAACTCAGAAAGATATTGTCATTTATCAAGGGGGTAAGAGTGAAGTTGCTCGATCTGCTGTAGAAAGCCATACTGCGAGCTTATCGTCAAATTTTAATATTTCGAGCGCTGCATTCAAACAATATGGAATAATCCAACCTCAAACAGAAGAAGAAGTGTTAAATTACATTAAGACTTATAGCGAGCTAGCAAGACGCCGTCCAAAAGCCAACTTCACCGAATACTTACAAGGTAAAGTCGCTATTGTAACGGTTTCAGGCGGACATGGTGTCGTATGTATGGATCTACTTAATAAATACTACTTAAGTCCCGTGGAATTTACTAATAAAGAAAAGCAAACTATGAAGAAGTTAATCAACCCCACCATCAAGAGAATCGGTTCCTTTAATAATCCGATAGATTTAACTGGTGCAGCAACGGATGCTGATATTATAAATATATTGAAATATTTAATTGAATTAGAAAAAATCGATATCATTATGCTGATAGTAGTGCCTTATCCACCAGCAATCACTGTACAAATTGGGCGAAGAATTTCACTGGTTGCAAGGCATCACAATAAACCACTCGTTTGTTTTGTCCCTTATATTGAGAAATATAATTTGATCCGTGAGTCTCTCGAACTAAATCATATACCAGTGGGACATACAGTGTCTGAAACGGTCCAGATGGCAGCAGCAATACGTGATAAAAGCCGTGCGGTTCTGAGATTATCTGCTAATAAAATTCCAGATGATATGTTAGCATATTATGAAAGTATTCAAGAGGAACGATAATGCCACTAATCTTATCGTTTTTTGATCCTATTACGGGGCCTTCCGTATTTTTGGCAACACCTGAAGTATTGAATTCTGATGAAGAAGACTTGTTATTGAATTTAATGGATCTAAATATAAAAAAAGGATTTTTTGAACATCATAGCGATGGGAATAACCTTGCTGGTTATCTTTTTAGGATAGATTGCCCTTGGACGAGAGGCGGTCATGAATTCTTGATGCTAACATTTATTACCAGAGAAGATCGAAATTTAAATTCATTTGAAAGCGTCTTAGCGAAATATATAAGTAAGATTTCAGCCATTCCTAATATTTACAAGGCATTTCATCCTGAAAAAAATAAGGAGGATGCTGAAGTAAAGATTAAATTTGAAAAATTGAAGTCTTGGTTAGAAATTTGCTTTAAAGAATGCAGACAAATAGAAAAAAATCTAAATTATGGTCTAATTTTAATGATCGGTCTAAGAAATACTGGAAAAACAGATTTATTTAAGAGAATTACAAACCTCGATTATTTATCTGAGAAAAAACCCCTATTTGCAAAATATATCTTAAAGAATGTAATTGAAAACACCGTATTTGATATTTATGATTTAGGTGGGGCTATGACGAATATTTGTTATGACGATCCCGCAGATCCAGATTCTATAATCTATGTCTTTCAAGCAGAAAATTTGAAAAACAAGAA
>WJKO01000293.1 GCA_014729055.1 Promethearchaeota archaeon
GTGTGTGGGATATTGTGGATGGAAACCCCAAAGTATTAAAAAATGATCATTTTATCAATGTAGATGATAAAAAAATAGATTTTACAAGAGATTACCTAATTCCGTTCTATAAAAAAGCAGCGACTATCATGAGAGAATATAATGAAGACTGGTTGCTTTTTCTGGAAAATGATCCATCACTAAATGGATCAATTCACGTCCACCAATGGACTGATAATATTCCGAGCGAATCAATTGATGCATTTCACTGGTATGACCTAATTCAATTGGGTTTAAAAAAATTCATTTATCCTATAAATTTAGATTTAATGAAGCGACGCCCTGTTTTAGGTTTTAAAGGTATTCAAAAAATGTATTGTCGTCAACTGAAGTCACATATTAATATGAATTTGGATTCACAAACCAACATTCCAGCATTTCTTGGAGAGTTTGGAATTTCTATGGATATGGATAACAAGAAATGTTATCGAAAATGGGCTAAAGGAAATAACAAGGAAAATTGGAGAAATAAGAATAATAAGGCTTTCAGAAAGCACGAAAAGATACTCAATCTCATGTATAATTGCTTAGACACACTATTATTAAGTAGCACTCAATGGAATTACGCCCCTTTCAATGATAATGACTATGGAGATCATTGGAACCTAGAGGATCTATCCATTTATTGTAAAGACCAAGAAGTAGAGACTTTCGAGGAAAATAAATATTCGGGAGCACGGGGATTAGCAGGATTTTGTCGACCTTATGCCTTAAGGATACCAGGAAAGCCAACAAGGATGAGTTTCAACTGGAGAAATGGCGAATTTATTTTGGAATATATTCCCAATCTCTCGATTAAAACCAAGGGTGAAGTATTCATCCCTTATGTGCAGTATCCTCATGGCTATCATATGCGGTGTGTTGGGGGTGCGTTTGCTGTTCGCAATTTAGCAGATGAAAGAATATACCTAAAAAATAGATCTAATGAGCCAGTATTCCTTATTGTATGGAGAACCGAAGCTTTAATACCTTAAATATATCACAATAGATGACAGACGACTATATCTCGAAATATATCCAATGATTAAATAAAAATTATATAAAAAAAAAAATAATAAGAAAAAAACGATAAAACAAAAAATAATAAGTGCTATAAAATGGGAATAAGAGATTTCTGTTTAGACGATTATGAAGATTGCGTAAAGGGGTTTATTGACGCATACAAACATACCTATTATCGGTCAGAAGTATATTCTAAGGAGGGCTGGTCGAAGTGGAACGAAGATCCCTACAAAAAAGTATCCGTTTATGAAAAGGAAGGAGAAGTTGCAGGGGTTCAAGTCGAGTTTTGGAATAAATTAGGATGGGTTGAATATGGTGCTTTAGTAACACGTAATAAGTTTCGAAATCAAGGAATTGGAACCGAATTTATGATGCGTAACTATAAAAAATCTATCGAAGTTCTAAAAAAAAATAATGTCAATTTCACAATCCCATATAATCCACAAGTTTCAAACGGCGCTCGAGATATAAATGCAATGTTCTGCGGAGTAAATGGCATCTATCGAATAAATGACCAGCGGGTTGTTTTTTCAGTCTATAATTCTTTCAATGACAAACGTGTTTTTTCAAGAATACCAGGTTATATTCCAGAAATAATGCGAGAGTTCTTTAATGAACGAATTAAATTCTTAAAAGGCCGATATCGTAGACGCTATGGATTTAAGAAATTGAAAACAGCAGAATTGAGAACTACACAAGCGCCGAAGCTGGATATCGGATGGAGCATCAGTGAATATTTAATAGAAAAGGAAAAGAAGAATATTATCCAATATAAAGATGTTAAATATAATATTAATTCCTCAAATAAAGTAGTACGCATATTGGATGTAAATGAGAATGGTGATGGTCTTAGTAAGATTAAGGATTATTGCGATCAAGGTTATGTTGTTGATACACATGTAAATCTGGCTTCAAAGGACGCCCCTTGGATAACCGAAAAACTGGTAAAAGAATATGATTTTAGACCTGCGAATTTAGCATTATTCGCGATAACGATTAAGGATGAAAATATCGAGACAATCCCTGGAATAAATAAATATTACAATGGGGAATTTAAAACGGCTGATCTATTAGAACTTACTACACCTGCAAGAAGGCATTGTATTCTGGTGAAAAATATTACAGATAAATTAAATGATCGTAATGTTGTAGATTATTTGAATCGGTATAACCAAGGAGATATTTATAATCCAGAATCTAAGCAAGGTGCGCCATTTAGTGAAGAAGACCAGTCAGAGAAATCTTCGGAACCAAAGAAATATCGTAAATTTTGCGATCTAATTGAGGATGTATAACATTCTAAAAAAAGGATGAATAATTTGAAAATTATTCTGGTTGATGAAATAAATTTAGCTCGTATAACACGTTCTGTTAATAACTATGCGTTTCATCTCATCAGAAAGCTGGTTGAAATATTCGCAATAACCAGCTATACGCACTAATAAATGCGGGTATTTATCAGGGTTGTTATACGCATCTATTAATAATTCACGATTTACAACATTCGGTTGCATCTGCATTCCGCCTGTGGTAAGAAACGTTTTCAACATATTTGCAAGCTTTTTCTTTCCTTCTTCTCCTTGAAAGAGTGCCGAATCAATTGTAAACGTAACCGTTGTGCCATTTTCTGCGTGTTCAACGAAATCAACTCCGGAAATAGCATTCATTGCTGATAATAGGTCATTCTGTTGCATGCCATAATGTGGTGTAATGCTGTTCGCCAGAGGCTGTCCATTTAATCTTCCAGATGGCAGTGCTGGGGTTTTTTTACCATATCGATTACATACATTTAGGGCATAATAACCCGCAGAATATCTTCCGTTTCGCGGACATTTGTCAACAGATTGAAGAGCTTTGTTATATATATCTAATACTTTATTTTCCCATTCTGTGGCTTTTGTTGATGAGTCATCTCCAAATTTTGGTACCGCCAGCAGCGCCGCTCGAACTTTTTGATATTTTTTCCCTTTGAAATTATTTTCAATTGCATTGATAACAGTATTTAAACTATACTGCTTCTTTTTGAATACAACTTCATCGATTGCGTAAAGAGAGTCTGCAACGTCAGTGACACCCACAGCTTGAATACCGGAACTGTTGAATTTAGATCCACCTTCATACAAGTCTTTTCCTTTTTCCAGACAACCATCATACAATGAAGATGCTAAAGGTGCGGGGAAAAATTGTCGTAATCTGGCTTCTATATGTTGATGATCTCTTAGGATGGATTCTGTAACTTCATTTAATCGTTTCTGGAATCGATCAAGAAGTTCCTCCATATTCTGTGGTGGATTATATTTATAGCGGTCTAAGTTAATATTCCGAAGTTTGAATAATTTATCAATAATCTTATCGAACCATCTTGCGTTTATAAGAAATTTAAGAAATTCCAGCACCACAATTAAAATGTGATCAATCAATTTGTGATTCCATAAATCATATTTCTGACCTTTTAACGCTTGGAGAAAGGGTAGTGCAAGATTTACATTAGCGCAATCAGTGTTGCCAAAATGATCGTCGCTTGCACAAGGCTCGACACATCCGACTATTGAGTAATTTCGTGCATCTTCAATTGTTGTATCATAGTGTTTTAGGAGAGTTTTAATATATATATCATCGCTAAATAGTTGGGGAATAGGGCATCCGCTGATATAGACCTCAGCGAGTCTTTCTAAATATTTTTGAGGGCTATTTTTATGAATTCTAGCTCCCATATCCAATGATACGGTCTGTAATTCACACGCATCGATGAGCATATAAGTAACATCATTGGTTGCATCATTGCCATCTTTATCTACGCCGCCGAAAGTCAATGCTTGATCTGTGGAAACTGTTTCAAACATATTGCTCATTTGAAGCATAGAATCGCCATCATTTGCTAAGATTAGTTCGTCTATTTTAAGGGCAAATAAGCAAATTAACTCCTTAGCTTCTTCATACGTAATTCGACCCGCTTCTTTATCATTTTTATAATAGGGATATAGTATTTGATCCAATCGCCCAAATGATATTGCATTTTCATATTGTTCGATGCAAAGAGCAATATGCAAGAGTAAAATACTCTGAAGAGCTTCGTGAAGAGTACGCGCTGGATTTTTTGGAACGTGACTGCAGATCTCAGACATCTTCTTTAGTTCTGCTTTCCGTTCTGGATCTGTTTCTTTCTCACTTTCTTCTGCTAAATAGTCAGCATATCTTTTTGCGAACACTTCTAATCCTTTAAGTCCCAATATAGCTCCTTCATAGAAATCTTGATTATTTTCTGGATGTTCTTTTTGTTTTTTTCTGATTTCTTTAATGAGACCAGTTGTACCTAATTTAAGCAATCGATCATAGTTAACGATAAAATGGGCAATTGCCGCCATGTTATTATTGAATCCTGCCACTAATTCTGCAGTGCGCGCCATGTTTACAATGAAACCTTTAACTGTGGGATAGACCATCTTAATTAAACTATGATTTACCCAATAAGGAAAGATACGAGTATAAAAGTAGAGTCTATCCTTAAGAGAACATTGAAAGGGTACTGGTTTCTGACGATTTATTCGATAAAGGAATAAGATATAAAGTGTTCCATAATATTCCTCCCACATTTGACCCGCCAATC
This sequence comes from Promethearchaeota archaeon, assembly GCA_014729055.1. GTDB lineage: Archaea > Asgardarchaeota > Lokiarchaeia > Sigyniarchaeales > Promethearchaeaceae > WJKO01. Next base: position 4,649 of record WJKO01000293.1, read on the forward strand.
TCTTGGAAGTAAAATTACCGACGAGTAATTCTTTTGGATATACTTTTAATTTCTTATTGGCTAGAACATATGAAAGACGTTCCGATCTATGAATCGGTGTTGGTTTCTTAAAACCATTCTTGCGGTAATATTTCGTTCTTAGCTTTGCAGCTTCCATGCAAAGAGCGCGTTTACTATTTAGGATATCATTTTGGACTTTTTTAACACGATCTGAAAAGAATGTCTCATGTTTTTCGTGATCTAAATCAGAATTCTGTGCTGATATTCCATTCTCCTTAAACATTTTGATTCCTTTTTTAAGGGAGGCAAGACTTTCCTCTGATGTTATATTTAACAAAGGGGCTTTAAGACCGAGACGCTTTGTTTTATCTTCATATAAAGAATGATACTTCAATAGTTCGATTGAATCATAATTAAACGATTTTAGCAAATTTGCTGTATTTTTAATGTTTGCTTCTGTATCGTTCATACCAGGAACCATGACCATCCGGAATTTTATATTCGCTCCTGATTCAATAAGTTTTTTCAAATTATCTTGTATTAATTCGCTAGTTTGGTTTGTTAATTCTTTATGGAGTTTATCGTTACCCACTATTTTAAGGTCAACAAGAAATAGGTCAATATATTGTGCAAACTTAGATATATTATCCCAAGGTGCAAAAAGCGAGGTCTCTGCAGTAATTTTGATCTTATCTTTTTTCAACATTTTTAACAACGGCAATAAAGCTTTGGGTTTTTGCAATAATGGTTCTCCTCCGCTTAACGTAACACCGCCTTCTGTTGAAAGATAGTATTTCTTGTCTCTTGAAATAATATCAATGATTTCATCAATTGTATAATCACATTGTGAAATTGCATCTTCTTGGAATGATTGCCCTTCTGGGTTCTGACACCATTTACATCTCAAATTACATCCTTGAAAAAATATTGTGGTCCGAATACCTGGGCCGTCATATACACAAGTTCTTTGAATCTTAAAAAGGGTGGGCTTTTCAGCTATTTGCATTATGAACTCCTTCAATGTAATTTTACATATTCCTACTAAAAATATGTTATGATCATTATTATTAAAAAATTCTACAATAATTTTTAATTTAAATCGGTTTCATGATTATTAGTACTATGTAATTCTTGTATTTTCCTAATTTTTACTTTATGAATGAGTTTAATACTAATAAGACCAAGCGTAATTCCTCCAGAGATTGTAAAAATCCAAATAACCCATGTAGGATAATTGTCATTCCAACCATCACCCGAAGAATCATCAAAATAATATACTCTTATGAATTTTTCTATCGTTTTTCCCGTAACATCTAAGCTATTTTGATCAATATTTGATAAATTATCAGATTGTTTGTGATGATGATCCCATTCCGAATTTCCCGTGGAAAAATCTATAATTAGATCAATTGAGGGGATTCCAATATGTTTAAAATACCTGTGGTCGTCAATGATTTGCATCCAGAGGGGATTAAGAGGGAATTCATCTGTATAACCCAATGCCCTTCCAATTTCCCAGATGGCATCATGTAAACTAGAGCTCGACCAAGACTCACGAATAAACCGAAGGTTCGTCCCTCCAACCATATCTAATAAAATAAAGCACTCTATTTCCTTACTTGTGGAATCATAAAAATCGTCAATATTTTCCGTAAACTCTTTTGCACCTTCACACCAATCCCATCCTTCTATACCATAAATTCCGTTGGATTTCCCTTGATCTTCAGCATCAATGAATAGAAACCAAATCTGTGCGTCGATATTACCTTTAAGTTGATAGAGGACTCTAGCAAATTCCATCAATACTGCAACGCCTGAGGCGCCATCATTTGCTCCTGGAATAGGATCATTTTGTTTTGCAGGATCTGGGTCTTTTTCTGCGACTGCCCGAGAATCCCAATGTGCACCAAATATTACAATCTTTTCTTTCTGTGTGTTGATTTTGCCAAATATATTTTTACAATCTATCCCCAGTATGCTGAATTCATGCGTAACAACTTCATCAGTTCTTGTCAGCATCTGTGAGCGAATCCAATCTGCACATTCATCATGATCGGCTGTACCTGGAACTCTATATCCAATATCAAGTTGATATGAGAGATGATTATAAGCATTTGTAGAATTAAACAATAACGGATTTACCGCAGAATTTGGAATCGAATTTAGTTGAGTATGAGGGTTTTTAAGAGAATTGTATATAATTTTGGGCAAGTATATAGTGTTAATGCTCATTAATGCGTAACTAACTAGTAGAAAATAGATTACATTTTCCTTATCTTTTTTTCCTCTTCTTTGCCTCATTTTGTTCGCCAATCTATAAATAAAATTACCGAAGGTTATTAAAAAACATACTTGACGCCGGTTAATTCCTCTGAAATCTGCCACAGCTTCTTTGCAGTTTCCTTATTATAAGATCTTTTATTTGATTTGACTTTCTTAGGATATCCACGGATCTCAAAAATACCTCCGGGGCCGTAATATCCTCCACCTTGTGCTTCCATCGATGTTGCAGCGTAAAGCATTGGCAATGCGCCCATTTGAGGTTTTTGAGCTAATAATGGATTGAATAATCTAAATAGAGAAACATGACGTTGAAGATTCGTCCGAGTCCAGCCGGGATGAGATGCTAAGCTAATCGTTGATTTTCCTGTATTTTGCAAATTCCTCTGTAATTCGTATGCAAAAAGTAGATTTGCTAATTTACTCATTCCATAAGCTCTTGTACGATTATAGTCGTTTTCCCAATTTAAATCATCAAAATGAATTTTGCCCAATTTGTGACCGGTGCTGCTCATGGTTACGACCCGTGAATCCTTTGTGTTCAATAGAGTGTTTAGAAGTAATCCCGTGAGCGCAAAATGACCGAGATGATTAACACCAAATTGTAATTCAAAACCATCATCGGTTTTTTGATATGGAGGCATCATCACTCCTGCATTATTGCACAAGATATGTAATTCTTGAAATCTCTCCGTAAAGTCTTCTCCGAATTTTCTAATTGAAGATAAACTACCTAAATCCAACTGGATAATTTTTAGATTACTATGTGGATATTCATCCATTATTTGAGATTTTGCATTATTTGCTTTATCTAAATTTCTACATGCCATTATTACTTTAGCACCTTTCATAGCGAGTGCCTTAGCTACTTCAAATCCCGTCCCACTATTTGCTCCCGTAACAATGACTATCTTTCCAGATTGGTCTGGTATGTTTTCAATATTCCATTTAGTTCTTACCATTTTGCTTTTTTCCCGATTTTGTTCTTTTGGTTCTGAATATATTATATGTATTAAAATTAATAATGAAATCTAAACAAATAAATAATATTGAATTTCAGATAAGAGATAATATCATATTCACCATAAGAAATTCTCTGAATTACATTTAGACAATCCTCAGTTGTGAGTCTTATGAAAACCAATAAAATGCTTTATGAAAAAAACGTTAATATTTTTCCTTGCATTGATGTTTCTGAAGATTTAAATAGTCTCAAACAGCTGAATGTAACGTTAACTCTTGGAAAAGGTCCTAAAATAATCAGAGAAGGAAATGAGATTCTTATTCTTCGGACTTTTGGAGAACGTTATGAATTTGAATGGTTTGGAGATTGCGCTGAATTCAAGGATCCAGTAAGTGCGGCTTTCTTTTTCGTTGGATTTATTAATTGCTACTTAATCGGCTATGGAACTATACCTTTCTCCATTAATAAAAGAGAATTGAATAAAGTCGATGTGAAATGGAAAATCTATCACGATCAAAAAATTACATTAAAAGATTCACAAGGTTGTTCTGAAGCTATATCTGTTCAAGGATTTATATTTAAGATGCCCTATAAGGAATTCGAGCCTAGCTTTGACCTTATAAAGTTTTTCTCTGGTTTTAAACCGGGAGACTCAGGATGGGATAATATTAAAAAACAATTTGTGCCATCTTATCAATGGAAAAATGGAGCTCCAATAGTTACAGAAACAGATCTGGGTGATTTATGGCGGGATGCATGGGTATTATATAGATTAAATATTTATAATCCAGAAGGTCCATTTAATCATAAGTGGATTACTCCCTGTCGTCATACGGATTATCAATATGATAAATTAGCAATGTGGGATACATTACATATTGTGGAAAATATTAAATGGTATGACGTAAAAACCGCAGAGCATCTTTTAGAAATGCAATTCGGACTGTTTCGAGCCTCTGATGGAATGGTTGCCCAAGATCGCTCGTGCGGTGGAGTCTTAGATGGTGATATAGACCATGACAGAATTGACGGTAATAATTTCTCAAGAACACAACCTCCAATGTGGAGTTATTCTTTTTTAGAATTATCAAAACTTATAGGCAATTATGATATTTGCGGGAATGCCTTTGAACTTATGGTTAAAAATATTCGTTGGTGGGAGGAAAATCGTTTCTTTCCTGAATTTAAACTATTTGGATATAATATGTTACCCGGTGATATGGCTAATGAATCGGGATTAGATAACTCTCCGAGGTTCGTCAATGTATTTAATGGAAAGAAATGGAAGCGTGCGTCACGTCGAAAGAATCGTCGCTTAATAGCTGCGGATTTAAATGCCCAAATGGCTGATTATTATCAGAATCTTGGCGTAATAGCAATGATGAAAAATGACGAGCGTTCGAGTGATTATTTTTCCCGCGCAGAGCGTTTAATCGACAATATGCAGAAATATCTCTGGAATGAGGATTTTCATTTTTTCTTTGACTATGATATTGATCAGAAACTACAACAGCCCATATTTGCATCTTCTGCATTCTGGACATTATTCGGTGGTTGTGTTTTAAAGGGAAAAGTTGATGGATTTCTCGAAAATCTTACGGATCCTCGTAAATTTTGGACAGAATTACCCGTTCCCACGATAGCATTAGATTCGAATTTCTTCGAGAATGATATGTGGCAAGGACCAACATGGCTTTCTCAGAATTATTGGTTTATTATTGGTCTAAAGCGTTATAATTATGGTGGTTTAGCAGCACAGCTAGCTGAAAAATGTTTCAACTATCTTAAGAAAAGTTATTATAATTATCATAAATTTTATGAATTTTATAATCCAAATGGTTATTCTCAGAAGGTATTGAAGAGAAAAGGTAAGTCTCCTGGCCCTCCAGCTGATTACGTTGGTCATTTTCCAATTCATTCTCTCTATTATTACGGAATTCTGGGGGCGGAAATACTGGATGAAAGTGTAAGCTTTATACCATATTGGAATAATATTGACTCAGATCTAAAAATCGAGCTGTATTACGATAATAATAAACACACGCTATCAGCAGTAAAAGGAGAGACAAAAATTTTGCAAGTTGCAAGAGAGTTTGAATAAGATCTTAAACTAACATCTGTGTAAAAATAAAAATTAAACATAAAGTACAATAAAACAATAAAAATAAAAATAAAACACACAAACAGAATGTGAGCTAAAATGAATTCGGATAATTCAAATATTTTTAAAAAGCATCATTATCTACTAAGTGTCTTGCTGGTTTCAACATCAATTGCGCTAATATTTCATATTATATTTTATTTCTACGACGTACCAATTTTAGAGTATTTCGGTAGAGGAGGTCCTGGAAATAATGAGGCGTTTGGAGTTTTTTTCGATGATTTTGGTCAGAATCCATCATTTATTTTTGTCGGGATAGCCGTATTATTTTATTTTGTCTCGTTTATTCCCGGATTATCGGAAAAATTAGCAAAATATAGAGTCTTGGCAGCATACGTATTCTTTTTTGCTGGATTTGGTTATCTTTTTTCCATATCCTTTAAGACGTTTTTTGCTCGACCGAGACCAGGTGATATCATTCCTCTTGGTGGTGAATTACCCTTTGTCCACGCGTGGGAAATAGGAACAGAATCCTTTGACGATGCATATCATGCGTCTTTTCCAAGTGGACATACCTTTGCTGCGTCTTTACTATATAGTGTTCCTTTTTTGTTTCTACCTATGCAAGATAAGAAGAAAAAACAAGTTTTGTTTACTATTTCCATTTCGTTAGTGACGATCTGGTGCATTCTAATGGGTGCAGGACGTGTTCACGATAATGCCCACTTTCCAAGCGATACTTTATGGTCGACATATATAGGATTTATGTGCGCATATGTTACATATTTTTTTATTCTAAAAGTGGAAGATCAAATAGAAGCAGGTCCTTGGAAGGACGAATGGAGAGATAAATCAATTCCTCTAATCAAACGTCCAAGTCCTTTATGGGCTTTTTCATTACTCATAACTTTAGTTTTAATGGAAGCAGGTTGTTTGGTTTTTGCTATAGGTATAAAAGAACTATTGAATGCTGCGTTAAATCTTAATCTGCCTATGCTTACTCAGTACTTGGCTGATGAGGGTATTACGCTATCTCCCTATATTGTAAGTGCAGTTCTTATAGGTGTAGGTGGAATTTTCATTGGTATGTTTTTGCATTTGACCAAACTAAATATGGCAAAAAGACCTAGTGAGGTTGTAAAAAAGAATAGAGCATCAACGAATGTAGTTTAATGATCATATTTTTTTCTTTTTATTTTATTTAAATAATTGATAATATTATTTCTTTTATTTTGCTATATATTTTCATTTTTTATTGCTTGTTTATACTAAATTATATGAAACTAACGGTCTCCGTTTTAACTCTTCAGAAACAATAAAGATCTACTTTGAAAAAAAAGCATTGTTTTAAATAGATTAATTTTTAATAGTGATTAGAATCATGGGGAGTCATAATAAAGGTTTATTGGATGTAAACGAGGTATACCATACTCAAATTGTCGGCATTTATTATACGGGAAATGGATATTACATAAAAGGGTTACCGAAAAAGAGTCAGCTCGATTTAGTGCCTGAACCCGAGAATAAATATGATGATCATGCCGTTAAAGTTATGCATGAGGGGAAAAAGCTCGGGTATATACCAAAAGGAGAAAACCGGCGAATCTTTAAAACAATTCGTGAGTCGAAAGTAGACGTGATGTGTTTGCTTGGTAAATATAGACCCAGTAGCAGCGGATCCAAATATAGTAGTTCTGATAGTTTTTCTCCTGAACGAGCGGATATAACAATTCATACGTATACCAGTAAAGTGGAATGGCGTCCCGTTGATTTTGTACCAGAAGACGGTATGGCTTTTTAGAAATTTATAGAGTTGGTTAAAATGTCCATTGATTTAAAAGATTTTGTAACAAAAGCGAGAAATAGATTAGATTGGGGAATAGTAAATCGTGCTATAAAAATGTTGCGCCGTGAAAGACATTTGATGCATATTGAACGCACGTCTGAGGGAATAGCGGGTATTGTAAAATCACAAACCAATATGATAAGTTACAGGCAGAAGCGTTATTCGAGAGGTTTAAGAATCCCGTAAGAGAAGTCGAATTCAGAATAGTAGAAATTACCACTGAAGATTTGATGGCATTTTAAAAGAACTTATATATATGTGTTGATTTCATAATTGGTGTGAAGAATTTGTCAAACCACGATAATTTTGATATTTCTACTAAATCCATATTAAACTTATCAGATGAAGTGAAGAATAAAATAAGTCTGTTATTTGATGAAATGAATTCTATTTTTCATTCAATCTTTTTAAAAGGATTTATTAACTTGAAGAAATCAACAATTAATGAGTTAAAGTCCTTCCAATCACGCATATTGAAACTCGAATTGAATTCCTTTGCTTTTTATGTTAATGAATTCATAAAGTCTGCAGAACGTTTGCTTAACTTCCGTGATAATCAAGATGGAGCCATAGAGACTGATAATACTGAAGTTGAACGAGATTTGGAACAATTAACTCAATTTTTCAACTATATCATTGTTTATCTTCGAGTATACGAACGAGTGCAGACAAAATCAATTGTATTATCATCAATGAAATAAACTAAATAAATTGTGAGCATTATGGCTAAAAAAAATGTTGATTTAGAGAGCTTTGCGAAACGTGATTTCGATTCATTATCTGATGAAGAGAAATATACATACTATAATTTAGAATTGGGAAAGAATGCAATATATCGCGGTAAAATCACAAAAACCTATAAAAATTGGGAACAGCAAAAGAAGTTAGCTAATTCTAACCATAAAACTTCGCATAAGAAAAAACAACAAGAAAAAAACGGGAATGATGAGATAGCAATCTCCCATTTGAAAAAGGTTGATATGATGAAAGATAACAAAAGTTTGGATAATATGGACCCCTTAACGTCAAAAAACATTATTCGATTACCCGCTGAACTCAAATATCGTAAAGAGTTAATGGCACTAAAGCAAAATGACACTTACCCAAAACCACCAGGCTGGTTTTTATCTCCGACAATGGTAGAATTATATGTCTTGGGCTCTAATAAGCAATTTTCTCTAACGACTAATGGAAAAACTGAGAAGGTAAGTATAACACCCAAGTTTTTCGGCAGCAAAGATCTAATCCAAAAATCAATTGTTACACTGGCTTCACGACGGGCATTGATGTTGATTGGAGAGCCTGGGACAGGAAAGTCGTGGTTATCAGAACATCTTGCTGCCGCAATATCTGGTAAGTCTACTAACCTAATTCAAGGGACTGCAGGGACAACAGAAGATCAAATTAGATATACTTGGAATTATGCGTTATTAATAGCAGAAGGACCATCAGAACAAGCACTGGTGCCCTCACCTACAATGATTGCTATGAGAGAAGGGCAATTATTACGTCTTGAAGAATTAACTCGTTGTCCGCAAGAAATCCAAGATACACTAATATCCGTACTCTCCGAAAAGGTATTACCCGTACCAGAGCTTGGTAAAGACTATTACGTGACGGCAAATCAAGGATTTAATGTAATAGCTACGGCAAATGATCGGGATCGTGGTGTAAATGAAATGTCTGCTGCATTAAAACGACGTTTTAATTTTATATATATACCCGTTATCAATGATCCGAAAATAGAGCGGCAAATCGTGGAGACTAGGGTTCAAGATATGATGGAAACTCTAAACTTTAAAATTCAAATACCCGATCATATTTATTCGTTGGTTACAACATCATTTCGAGAGTTGCGTAATGGAAAATCAAAGCAAGGTCAGTCTTTTAAAAAGATTAGCAGTGTTATGTCTACTTCAGAAGAGATTTCCTTATTATTTGATAGTTGTATTCATACCCAGTATTTCGGAAAACAAAAAATTACCCCACGAGAAATTGCCCTACATCTCAGTGAGACTATTGTGAAAGATGATCCTCAGAATATTCATAAACTGCAAGAATATTTAGATTTGGTCTTATCTAATCGTGCGCGTAAAGATGAAATTTGGAAAGAATTTCATAGAGAGTTGAAGAAACAGTTAAAATTGATTAGATAATAGTATCATCGAAAAATAATGAATGCAAGTTTTTACTCGTTGTTGAAAATATAAATTATACGTTTTTAAAGAAGTGAATGAACATATGGCGCCCGAAATAAAAAGAATAGATGAATCAAAAATAGAAACACTTCTAAGATTACCTCCCATAGATTCAACTCCGCATGGTTATAATATTTTCAATATTAAAGCAGCGATTAAGCAGATAAGTAAAGATTTAAAAATTCAATTTAAAGATATTGAATCTGAAGTAAAAAATATCACTAAAGAGGAAATTTGTTATTTTCCTGTGCGGCATCATTCAATCGCCTCCTCTTATGCATTATTACGTTTACTATCACAATTTCAACCCGAAATCATTTTTCTAGAAGCACCTGCTGACCGTGAATCTTTTATCCAATTTATTACGGATGCAGAAACCCATCTTCCTATAGCAATGGTTGACCATTTCAAGGACGATAAAAATCTATTGGGATTAAATGGAATACTGACACCTGATAAAGATATTGCAGCTAAGTATATGGCATGGTATCCGTTTTTAGAATACTCTCCAGAATATATCGCAATGCTATATTCAGTCTATAAAAAGATACCCATTATATTTATCGATGCACCATATATGAATACCGTCGAAATTAAAACCAATACTCTTAGAAATTTACAATTAGGAAAACCTAACATAAAATCCAAAGTAAAACCTTCAAGTCATAAACCAGACCTTAAAAAAATCGAGGAACAGGAATTATTCAAACAGAGCAATTTCTTTAAGAAGTTTTGTGAGTTTTATTCTGTAAAAGATTTAGATGATGCTTGGGATTTATTATTCGAGATTGGTGTGCAGTTCAGGTCTTGGGAGGAATATCGAGAAATTATGTTACTATATTGTCTCTCAGTACGGGAGACAATTCCAAAAAACGGATCAGATTTAGACATTACGGAATTCAGAGAAAAATATATGGCGGCTATGATAAAAAAGCATCTAAATGATAAAAATATCAAGGAAAAAGAAGCGCTTGTAGTGACTGGTGGTTTACATTCATCTGTTTTGTATAGAACAAAAGCTATTGATTTAAATCAAGTAAAGAAGTTTCAGAGCGTAACTGAGTTAATACCGTTTTCATTTAAAAGACTTTCAAGTTTAAGCGGATATGGGGCAGGCAATCGCGCACCAGAGTTTTATCAAAAAATTTGGGACAAATTGATACTCTCAAACGAAGAAAACAATCAATATTTTACAGAAGTCGTGCTACAATATTGCATCGATATTATAAACAACTCTCGTTTTGAAGGAGATTTATTTTCCTCAGCGGATAGTATTGCAGCATTTCAGTCAGCACAAATGTTAGCATCCTTAAGATTTCGCCCTGAACCTAACGTAACGGATTTATTTGATGCTCTCGTTTTATGCTGCGTCAAAGGAGATCCAGAAAAGGAAAATATTGCATTTAAAAATCGAATTATTAAAACTTGTATTGGTTTTCATTTAGGTAGACTGCCCTCTTCATATCAACAGCTTGGATTGATTCAAGACTTCAAACAGCGATTAGCCCAGTTTGAAATCGAACTAATAGACGATCCTCAAGAATTTAAATTAGACCTACAAAAAGCAGAAGACCAGAGCCTATCAATCCTATTCTGGCAGATTCATAGTTTAGATACTGGTGTACTTCAATTAACGGAAGGGGTTGGCAAGAATATAATGAATGTGGATATTTATCATGAATTCTGGAAACTGGTATGGAATCCAGAGTTAAATGTAAAATTAGGCGAAAAAAGTAATTTAGGTTCTACTGTAGAAGAAGCTGCCCTAACGGTCTTAAAGGATGAATTGATGAAAAATCGTAAGAATTCTGAATTTTGTGCCAAGAGTCTTATTCAATGTATAAGAATGGACTTAATTAAACAATTTAGCGACATAAAAAGTGTTTTAGATCAAGCGTTAACCGATGATCGCAATTTTTTCCAATTAACTGGCGCATTTAAACTGCTATTGTTAATTCGAAAAATATTAGAAATTCAGAAGAAAGGCCTTGTTCCTATAATCAATCAATTAATAAAAAAGAATTTTCTGAGTATTTGTTCTCAAATACCCAATGTGGCAAATCCGCCCGACGATCGCAAGGATCAACTTGCAAAAGATTTGAAATCGATCGTCAACGCAACGATTACTGAATATAAATTAAAATTAAATCGTACTGTGTTCGAGGGAGCATTAAATTCTGCGTATTTATATTCAAACGACGGTCGAGTTTCAGGTTGTTTACTCGGAGCGAGATATATGATTGATCAAATTGACGTGCAAACAATAAAAATGGAAATTATCGCAATGACAAAAAATGTCCTCGAAATCCAGCTGAAAATTGGACAATTCATTCGAGGATTAATCGAAATGTGTCAAGCAAAAATAATTTTTGAGCGAGAATTTTTCAAGATTGTCATTTCGGTAGTGGAAAATATTGACTGGGATCTATTTATGACTGTTTTACCAGGATTAAAAAGCGCCTTCAGCCAGTTAAGCGCACGGGATTTCGATGAAATTCTTGAAAAAATTGCGAAATATTATGGACTTAAAGAATCTGAAATAGGAACATTGGTAGAGCCGACAGAAGATATAAAATCAATAGTGACCATCTGGGATGCTAAAGTATATGAAATAATTTCTAAGTGGTTTAACGTTGTTGAAAATGTAAAAAAAAAGGGGAAATAATAAGAATGCCAAGAAAAGAGAAAAAAATGCAGCCATCTAAGCTGGCGATAAATAAGATGAGTGATTCTCAGAAACTTTCATTAATCAAATGGAGGCTTATCCTTGGTAAAAAAGCGGAAGACGAAAATATATCATATAGTAATTTTTCCCAAAAGGATTTAAATCAATTAGTAAACGCGCATTTGGCAGGAACATTCGGACCAACAAATAGTCCGAAAAAAAAGAAGAAAAAAAGTAGAGGAAAACGCAGATCAGGTTCTGGTAACATTAAAGATAAGCTCAGTAAAATAGATAGCAGTATAGATTTTGTATATAATCCAAAACAAAGGGAAACGAAAGGAGCGGGTAATGAAGGGACAAAAATTTCTATTCCTATTTGGTTGCGTCAAGTTAAAGAACTATTTCCAAAGAAGGCTAAAGAAGTATTAGAACGTGACTTGGTAAAAAAGCGGAAGACGAAAATATATCATATA
>WJKO01000294.1 GCA_014729055.1 Promethearchaeota archaeon
GACGATAATAAAACCTGGTTTTGCCTTATATCCCAATTGTCTTGCACGTGCAATATTCGTCGGTTTTTTAACTCTATGCACCGATGGAGAATGTCTAAGATCTACTAATCGACTCCAACCTGCCGATCCAAATGACTTGTCATGTTGTTGGAATGTTTCTGATACGTACTTATATCCACTTTTTACCATACTAAAAACTTCTGTTAATTCTGTTAAAAATTGTGTTAAAAAACTAAATACTCAATAAATTAAAAATTTTTTCATCAATCTTTAAATCTTGAATGAATTTGTTTTTTTCATGATGCCCTATATTTTTTTTCATAATATCCCCACTCTTTCTTGGATCCTAAAGATCGTATTCCCTCTTCTTTACATTTTTTCCATAGATTTTCTGCATTTTCCCTTGTTATTTCTTTCATTTTTACCTGATATTCAAGTATTTCTCTTACTTCTTTCAAATTAGAACATCTTCTTAGAAAATCCTCTGTCTTTGGATAAAATAATTCAGAATTTTCATCATATTTAGATTTATAAGTCTCCTTGATTCTCCGTTTATATTGTTTTATCTCAAGTTTAGTTGATTCTACATCAATTGGTGCGATGCTGTCCTCTTTTTCCAAGTGCTGTTCTTTCTTAAGGTTGTTCTTATAGTCTTTTATCGATAGAACCGACCTATGATCTGGATCATTTAATTCAGCAGCAAGATTAGGAAGATGTTCTTCCACGGATTCTCGGTCATAATCAATGGTAATTCCTTTATCAGATAATTTTCCGTTTGAATGCAGATGTCCTATTTTTTGATCTCTTAATTTCTCTTTTTTATCCATATATTTATTTAATGCGACGAAAAATAAGAATATTTTGAGAAATACGTGAAAATTAGATTTTATAAAAAAAAGAGAGAATGGCTGATTAAAGAGAAAAACTTAAACTACTATTTCATCTTTTTTAGGAGTTTTTTAAACTCTTTATATCTTGATCGAAGTGTTACTTCGGTAACTCCAATCGTTTTTGCTATTTTGCTTTGACTCTTTGGTTGGTTTAGTTCTTGGGATGCTAAATATAAAGCAGCGGCAACTAAACCCTTCGGATCCTTACCTGATACTGTTATATATTTTCGGAATTTTGTTAAGATTTCAGTCGCTGCTTTTTCCACAATTAAACTCAGACCGAGTTCCGTCGCGTATTTTGGTATTAACATGGCTGGATCCATAGCTGGAACCCTTAAGCTTAATTCTTTGATGAGAATTCTATAACATCGTCGAATATCCCTCGGATCACTCGTGGTTTCGCTCACCAATTCCTTCAAAGTCCTTGGTACTTTTTCTTTTCTGCACGCAAAATATAAGCTTGCAGCCACCATGGCTTTAATGGAACGTCCCCTTAATAATTTTTTCGCAAATGCCTTCCGGTATATCTTAGCTGCTAATTCCTTGACTCTTAGGGGTAGATTAAGATTGCTCCCTATTCTTTTAATTTCTGTGGTTGCAATTAAAAGATTTCTTTTATTCCAGGTCATTCGAGAATTCCACTTGATTACTCGTCTCATTCTTTGGCTCATTTTTGCTTTTGAGTCAATAACAGTAGATAATCCCATATCTGGCAATAAAACTGAAATGGGGGATCCCGTCCTTTCACGCTTTCTCTTCTCTTCAGCAGTAAAGGCTCGTCTATCTCCTCTTTTAGTATCTGGAATATGATGATCAATTACTAAACCACAATTTCCACAGATATTCTCACCGCGTTTGGAGTCATAAATAACCAAATCCGACTTACATTCTGGACATTGTGATAAATAACTCACTTCATCTTTAATCATGTCTTTTTTTGTTTTTGATTTGGTTTCTACCATATTTTTTACCTACTTATTTTAAGGATTTTAAATTAAAATTTATTTTACTAAGATTTTTTATGTTTTTGTGATCATGATTTAATATTATATTTTTTTTATTCGATTTCTAACATCGCGGAGATTCTGCTTGTATATATGTTTAATTTAATTTTATTTTAAAAGAACCGAGATGATGTTAGATTTTAGAGATTTAATATGTTTGAATTGATATTATCAATAATCTTAATATCACGTAGCAAAGAACCAGGATTTTAAACCTCAAATAACAACCCTAGTTGGCAAATATCATATTTAAGTCTTACTATAATTTAGTCGACCGTTAAATTTAAATATTCCTAGAAAATCTGTCCTCAAATTAAGAAGAGATGAAGGGAATTTAGATAAAGAAATATTTGAAATAAAAATTCATGAAAGAGGACGTTAATTATTCTTCATCTTTAGATTCAGAATTATCTAACATTAATTTCACAAAGTCTGTATAGGTAATCATGTATGATTGCGCATTTGGCAGCTGATTCTTGATTTTTATAAATAATTCCGAAAAATGTTCCGCCCTCTCTTTATGTTTTAATACATCATTTCTTGACTGTTCTCTAATTGTCTGAACTGGATCACCTTTTAAGATAGATCGAGCAGCTATTGTTAGACCAGGCGGGACAACGCTATCATTTAACAAAATACAGCCCTCTCCCAATGAAGAACGTTCATGGATTAAAGAATTCCTCGACACTAGAACATAATCTTCGCAGTAACAACCGAAGATACAGGTACCAGTTTCAATAATTGCATAGTTACCCGAATTAATTGAGGATTTATCTGAACGAGTAACCATTATAACACCGTCAAAAATAGTGCAATACTCCCCGATCGTTATTGGAGCATATTCGGCCCTTAATATGGAGCCAGGCCAGACTACTGAATGTTTTCCTACGCGAACATCGCCAATCAATGTTGCGTTTGGACTTATATACGCTTCATCATCAATAGATGGACTTTTTCCTTTGTATTCTATAAGAGGCATTGATTATTTATTATAGGTTCTTCTTATTATAGATTTCTATAAAATTATAAAATTAGAAATAAAATTAGAAATTAAATTCAGATAATTGAGAATCTTAGCGAACCATTTACAATCTCTTTTTTCCAATATAATCATGACCTGTAAAGGTTCAAGTTTGGATCAAGTTTGATCAAGAAAACATAACTTTATAGATTTCTATTGTACTTGATAGCAAGAAGAATGTCCAAATAATGTTACTTCTATATGAGGAAATTCCATCGATAATATTAATTTTAACTTTTCTAGACCAGGTTTAAAACTCTCTATATATCCTATTTCGATTATAGAGATTTTATATTCTTGAGCTTTTACATATAATTGAGATGGAAATCCACCTGTAATTATGCAATTACAATCTAATTTGTAAGCATTCTCTAAAATTTCCTCGTTTATGTAAGCTCCCGCCATGACTAGAACCTTTACGAACGATTTTCGTGGAATTGCATTATTTGCATATCTAACTGAATCAATATTGAGTTTTCTTTTAATTTCTGAAATTGTCTTATTGAAATCTTTATTTAAATTTGTCCCATTGCAGATTTTACCGGCAGGATTTATCAGATTTTTGTCTGTTTTGAATGCAAAAAAGACATCGTTTACTCTTAATCCTAACCTCTGGGCCAGTGAATCATTCACGCCATCTTTTACTCCATCCCATGCTGCGTTCAATACATAGAGAGTGATATGGTTTTGATTTAGCATGAAAATCTTGGAATTTAAAATTGGATCAATCGTTCTGACCGGAGAATTAAGTAATGGTAGACGAGAAATGATGAGATTATAGTTGTTTTTCCTTGCGCAATCTATCGCATCTATAGACGGCATTTCGGTTATTAATATACCTTTCTTTATAGTTTTCTTATCGTAATCCTTAACGGGTCCAAGCTGAATTCCTGAAAATTCTGACTCTATTACGTTTTTTTTTGGTGCAAGCTGTTCTATTTTATCTATTAATTTTTTTAACAACATGAGAAATACCTAACGACATATTTTCTGATATAAGTTAATGCAAAAATTAGTATTTATATATCATATC
>WJKO01000295.1 GCA_014729055.1 Promethearchaeota archaeon
CAATTTTAAAGATTAAAATCCTACAAAAAATGCATAAAATTGAAATACCAAAACAAATAAAAAATAGTGATTTTAATCAATACTTAAAAGAATGGGATAGAATCGAAATAGATTCGCTTGAAGTTAACGACGATTTAAAGGGAATATAATGAACATGTTCAATTCTTCAAAGAGGATAAAATTTGTATCGCTACTATCAGACGGTATAGATAGTCCTATAGCAACTTACTTAATGATGAAAAAGGAATTTGATTGTATTGCTTTAACTTTCTGCAATATTCAAGATGAAGCCCCGAAATACCAAGACAAAATTCTTAAAATCGCTAGGAAAATTAAGACCTTAACCCAAAAAAAGATAAGTGTCGTGTTTGCTCAACATACCGAAACTTTGGATTATTTTATAAAAAAAGGCTCAAGAAAATTAACTTGTATTATGTGTAAAAGATATATGTTGAGAGCTGCAAGATTATTAGCCATAGAAAAACAAGCGTCATTTATTGTAAACGGAGACATTTTAGGAGAACAAGCAAGTCAAACTTTAGATAACTTAGTGGAAATTCAAAACATCGTAGATGATATTCCAATAATCCGTCCATTGATAGGTTTCGAAAAATTGGATGTGATACATTTATCTCAAGATGTTGGATTGTTTCCTCTTTCAAGCTTACCTGCCCCAAGTTGCAATTATTATCCGCGATATCCAGAGACACATGCAAAAACGAAAGATATTCTTAATTCTGAGTTAAATATTAACTATGATAAAATTGCAAGCAAAATATTATCAAAATCTAAGCTTATTGAAATCTAATCTATGTGAATCCTATCTCTTTAAGTAATGTATTAAATTCTGTATCATGAAGTACGATTTCCACGTTACTTAATTTATCTTTGTCTATATGTTTAAAGATCATTTGTGCTAAAAGATGTTTACAAATATATTTCCTTTTTTTTATTATTCCTTTTAAATAAAAATCCATACAACTACAATAGATTTTGGGATATAATAAATAGCGTTTTTCCTCGCCCATTACAGTCCAAACTTGCCTATTTGAGGGTTTGAATACAAATAAATTCACTTGATTTAATGTTATTTTTTCCATCGCGCTAAAAAACTTTTTTTCAGATACTATTTGAATAATAGATTCAGTTATCTCAGGTGTTAATATTTTCTGCTGATCTAAACGAGCTATTATTTTCTCAAGTGATTTAAGTTTATCCATATTCTATGAGTTATATACAAATATTTCTTTATTAATATGTTGGAATCTCATCAAATGGCGTAATTATATGAAAATAAAAGTAATTATATGCTTCTGCCGGGATTTGAACCCGGGTGACGGGGGTTCTTTGAAAGAGATGAAAATATCCCCTATCATGAAAGCCCCGCATGCTTGGCCAGTCTACATTACAGAAGCAAAATTAAGGAAAATAATCAAAAATTAGATTTAAATTTTTGCATAAAATTGATTTATTTATGCGCCATTTCTATATACATAAAGTTCATAGGATTGTTTCGAAATTTGAATATCATTTTTTTTACTCCAAGGTTCTTCCCAGCTATTTCTGGGGGAGAATTTTATATTTTAAAAATCGGAGAAACATTGTATAATAAATTTAAAGACAATATTCAGGTTCTTTGCACTAATGCAGTTGATTTTAAGGGTTTAAAAACTGAAGATGGTAAATTTGTAAGTCAAGATCACCCTTATTATCGAAAATATAGAGATATTGATATTACACGTTTTGTGTCTACAACTGGAGTACTAAATAACAGCACGCTATATGGTAAAGAATTCATTAAGCTAAAAGTATTATGCGATTCATGTCAATTAAATATGAATGATAATACTCTTCACTATTTTATCTCTCAAGGACCTGTCCTTAATGATAATTTCAAACTTATTTTGAAAAAAAGTGAGAATTTTAAACCAGATCTGATTCATGCTACGTATTTACCTTATTCAGTGCTCCTATACAGTCTCATTCTAAGCAAAAAACTAAAAATTCCTTGTTATTGTACTCCATTTTATCATATTTACAATCCCAGATATGAAAAAGAACCAATTATTGATATTATGAAAAATTTTGACGTGATCTTTAGCTGTACAGAAGTTGAAAAGAATTTTTTTATCAAACATGGATTAAGTAGCGAGAAGATTTATACAATACCTATGGGGGTTGATATTCAGTTATATTCAAATCCTGTTTTGAGTAAGAGTGGAAAGAAAAAAAGTTTTTGTAGAGTTTTTGGTGTAGATAAGCCTTTTATCTTCTATTGTGGATATAAGAATCACGAAAAAGGGGCTATAGATGTGTTAAAAGCCGCAAAGATTATTGTTAAAAAAAATAAGAATGTGAATTTTGTATTTATTGGTCCTAGTACACATTCCTTTGATATTGAACTAAAAAAGGCGCGAAAAAAGGGGATAAAGATACTCAACTTAACTCCAAGTAATCTAAAAGGTTATTTTGATTGGAGAAAAATTTCAGCTTTTCAAGAATGTTCTGTTTTTGTTATGCCTAGTAGATCTGATGCTTATGGTATGGTATATTTAGAAGCATGGGCTGCAAAGAAGGCGGTTATTGGTGCTAGAAATGAGGTCATGAAATCAATAATTGAAGATGGTAAAGACGGATATTTGGTAGAATATAATAATCCTAATCAATTAGCTGAATTAATTTTAAGATTATTATCAAATCCAGAATTAGCAGATAATCTTGGAAACAAAGGTTATCAGAAAATAAAGAATAATAATTCTTGGAGTAAAATTACTAACACTATAAAGGAATTCTATGAGAAAATAATTCCAAGAAGTTAGAGATATTGTATGTCTTTCAACCATTCCAAAAGCATGCTTCTTGCTTTTTAATAATAAGGAGGTGATCCAGCCGCAGGTTCCCCTACGGCTACCTTGTTACGACTTCTGCCCAATCACGAAATACTGATTTGATTTGACCCACAGGACCAAACCTCATCAATATATCATTCTTGTGCAGCGACGGGCGGTGTGTGCAAGGAGCAGAGACGTATTCACCGCGCGATGATGACGCACGATTACTAGGGATTCCACGTTCATGTCAGCGAGTTGCAGCCGACAATCCCAACTGAGATATGGTTTAGAGATTAGCTTCTCCTTTCGGAGTCGCATCCCGTTGTCCATACCATTGCAGCCCGCGTGTGGCCCGGGAGATTCGGGGCATACTGACCTGCCGTGGCTCGCTCCTTCATCCATCTATACGATGGCAGTCCCTTTAGCGTTCCCAACGAGGCTAATGCCTCTTGATGGCAACTAAAGGCGCGGGTCTCGTTCGTTGCCTGCCTTAACAGGATACCTCACGGCACGAACTGGCGACGGCCATGCACCTCCTCTTGGCCTGTCAGGTAAACCCTTCAGATTGACCTTCATCCTGCCATCGCTCCTGGTGAGGTTCTCCGTGTGGAATTGGATTGAACCGCACGCCTCACCCCTGGTAGTACTCCCCCGCCAATTCCTTTAAGTTTCAGTCTTGCGACCGTACTTCCCAGGCGGCGCGCTTAACGATTTCTCTACGGCACTGATACGGCTCATAGCCATACCAACACCTAGCACGCATAGTTTACAGCCAGGACTACCCGGGTATCTAATCCGGTTCGCTCCCCTGGCTTTCGTCCCTCACCGTCGGGCGCGTTCCAGTCTGACGCCTTCGCCACTGGTGGTCCCCCAAGGATTATAGCATTTCACCGCTACCCCTGGAGTACCTCAGACCTCTCCCGCCCCCTAGTATAGTAGTATTCTTAGCAAACAGATAGTTAAGCTATCCGATTTAACCAAGAACTTACTAAACAGGCTACGAACACTTTAAGCCCAATAAAAGTCCCGACCACTTGAAGAGCTGGTTTTACCGCGGCGGCTGGCACCAGCCTTGCCCTCTCCTTTCTCGTAGGGAATCTTACTCACCTACAACAGCTATATTATATAGCACTCCGGGTAACCTCATCACACTTTCGTGCATTGTGAAGGTTCCGCGCCTGCTGCGTCTCGTAAGACCTGGGTCATTGTCTCAGTACCCATCTCAGGGCTCCCGCTCTCACGGCCCTTACCGATTATAGGCTTGGTGAGCCGTTACCTCGCCAACTACCATGATCGGTCGCAATCCTATCCTATGACGATACAATTCCCATTTGAATTGTTCTTTTAATGAGAAACCATTCCAGGCATCCTCAATTATGGGATATTATCCTCAGTTTCCCGAGGTTATCTCCCTTCATAGGGTAAGTTGATCACGTGTTACTGAGCAGTTTGCTATGGGATGTTTAGTTATCCCATTAAACTTGCATGGCTTAGTCTTACCCGGATAGCAGTCGGGTCTGGCAGGATCAACCAGAGTTGGTTTTATATCCTTTCCAATACTAATCGCAGACTATCCTTTTATTGTGTAAATCCTTAAACTAAAGTAATAGACAAGAAACACACTTTGTTTGGGGTTGAAAGACATACATTTTTCGGTTTCGACATCGAAACCACATCTATTATTGCGTATATATGAATTAAGCTTTCATCTTTGGGATTTCCCAAAATCCAGCCATAACGCCGAAATATATACGTCACCAATTACTATCATTATAGAATTTTAGGATTATTATAAATTTTACCATTTTTATCGATTGAAATATTTTACTAGATCAATCATATTCTATTTTGCTAATGCAAGAGAACTTATAAATTGAATCTTAAAAATTTATTCATTTCTTTTTTCATATTTTTAGATGCAAATTCCTCTAATTTTTTCATTTCACGATTCTGAACGGAAATTTACTACTTTAAATAATCCTTTGTAGGTATGAATATAGTCAATACAGAGGGAAATTTGATGTCGCTAAATGAACAAGTAAAAAATTCTTTAAGTAAAATTAAACAAGTTAAAGGAGTCGAGAACGCCGTATTAACACAAAGGGATGGAAATCCTATTCAATCCGCAGGAGTATGGTTATCAAAGGAAGAAGTATTTAATCTATCTTCCGCTACATCTGCTATTTATAACTTAGGATTACATCTGCATTCCACAAAGTTGAAGTATATCTTAATTGAGGGTAAAAGTGCAAAAATTCTATTAGCGCCCTTAAAGAATTCAATGGATGATCCTATTGATCGCATAATGATAAAACAAGGAATTAAGAATAAAAATGAGGAGTTTTTCATTGCTATCACTACATTTCCGAATGTAAATTTGGGCGGGATTTTCCTTCAAACGAGAGAAAGTTTAAGAGATATTAAAAGATCTTTGGTACTTTCTGGGGAATCGTTCAAACCGCCCTTACGGAAATATAATAATGAGCAACTAAGTGAATTATTGGAATCTTTTAGTGTTAAAGAAGAAACTAAAGATAACAATTATCTAAAATTGAATTCGTTTTCTTTTTCAAATGATACAGTACAGAAACTCGAGAATATCCTCAGGAAATTATCTTTAAATATTATTGATCTTACGAGGACTAGTGTAACAACATCTGGGGGATTTATCGTAGCATCATATTCAAAAGGTTCGGATTATTCTGAATTAGAATTTGAAAGAGAATCTGCGGTAACATATTCTTTGTTTTCAACAGCAAATAGATGTGCATGGCTTTTGAAAAAGATGAATATTAATTCAATTTTATTGGAGTGTGAATCTTATTTTCAATTTATATCCGAATTGGGAGACGGAATCTTCTCTCTAAGTGTTAATAAGGGAAAACAAAAACTAGGTCTTCTCAGATTACTTTTACCGAGATATCTTAAACTGCTGAAAAAGGTAATAGAGAATGCAAAGTCACTAGAAAATCCCGTTAAAACATTTAATTTAAGCCAAATGATTGGAGAATTATGTCTAAAATAGGTAAATAGGAGATGCTAATATGATAACTCAAGATGATAAGATCTACAGTCTTAATGAAGAAGATTTTTCATTAATTCTGCGATGTATGTTGGATCGAGTTCCAATTCTCATAACAGGTATAAATAAAGATGATGTTGAATTTTTTGCCCATAAACTAGCTGATTTAATGAGCTTTAGGAATAAAATAATATTCTATACTGATTTTATATCAAAAAACGAACTAGATATGATTTTGGACGAGGAAGAGTCTAACTATGATGTACAGAGATCTATAATTATATCCCCTAACGATGCAACTCACAAAGCCTTACAAATATTCAATAATTTTAAATCATGGATTTTATGTTTCCATTACAATGATCTCCCCGAAGTATCAGATAATTCATTCAATTCCCGATTAAACTTCATCACCAATCTTATTCAAGGAAAAGAAGACTTCTTCTTATTGATAGAGAATTTAGACAACAATATTGATGTGAATGTAATTGGGAAGAAAGTTAAATTTTCTGATTTAAAGTATGAAAAATTAATTCATAATCGGGCTATAAAATTCGTTGACAACGCAATCAATAGAATGAAACGTATATTTTCGCAAAGATTGTTAGTAAATCATGAAATCGAGGAGGATTTTAGAGATGAATTATTAAATTTCGGCTTTGAAGAAAATAATCTCAAAAACAATTTCTTTAAAATAAAAATATTGGAATTCTATAATGCAGCACGAAGAGCATTTTCGATCTTGAATAAAATCTCTATCCTTAGCTCACTCAACATCAATATAGAACTTAATTATAAAACATTAATGGATACAATCTCATATACTGATGCAAGTCATTCAAGGTTATTAGATTTTATTCGAGCAGAATGGAATGAGGGATTTTCTTCTGAAATTGATACGCAAGAAGAGAAATACAAGAGTGATTTAATAGAAGGATTATGGGGGTAAAATGGACAATGATTGTAAATTACAAGAAAAAAGAAATAAAAATAAAAATAGTATATTTTGGTCCTGCTATGTCTGGGAAAACAACTTCGCTAAAAATGTTGATGTCAAAATTTGGGCAAGAAAGTCAGATACAATCAATTGAAACATCTACTGGGCGTACATTGGTATTTGATTTCGGCACATTAATAATTACAGGTAGGGAATGGAACATAAAAGTTTTACTATTAACAGCGACGGGTCAAGATTTCTATGCAAGTACTAGACCCGCAACAGTTGAAATGGTTGACGGTTTGATTTTCGTAGTTGATTCTCAAAGGATTCTTTTAAATGATAATATTAGATCTTGGAACGAACTGTTTCTTTATTTTGGTGAGAGGATTTATGAATTACCAGTGATAATCTGTTTAAACAAACAAGATTTACCTGATGTTGTGGATATTGATGTAATTCAAGATGGTTTCAAACTCAGACCCTTTAAAAAATGCGAAATAATAAAAACTATCGCCAAGGATAACGGAACTGGAATTTTAGAGAGCTTCCAAAGACTGCTTCAATATATCTTTCCATCAATAACAGTTACAATATAAAAAAACCTGATTCTCGATTTTTTTTATGATATTTTTTCATAAACACTGTATCTCAGGCCCCATCTATAAGCACTCATATTATTGAACTACGGCTGCTCCTTCCCAGGCCTAACCGGATTCGTTCATTATTTTGGTTACTTTTTTCATACAAAAAAAGTTCCAAACTAATATGTCGCTAATAGAGTTGCATTCATCGATTGATAGTGCTTATTAATAAAATACCAATCCAGAAACCTTAAATCATTTTATCGCTATAGTTACGATCTCCATCCAATTTAGGACTTCAGAAAGATCCCTATTCTTTCTGGTTAGGTATTAAGAAGTAATACTAATATTAATTTTTTTTTATTCCAAGGAATATTCATACTGCAGAAGAGTTCATAATTAATTATAAATTAATAAAAACAAATTTAATAGTATAATAAAAATGATTCCATTTAATTAAGTGAGTATTAATGTTTAAAAGATTATTATCAAAAGGAATAAAAAATATTTCAATAGATTCGAAAAAGAGCCATATTCTCTTGAAAAACACCAATTTTTCCTTGGTTATCATGAGACCATATGATCTCGTTCAATTAGGGGATTTAGTTGGAAGCGGATCTGAGGATATATTGATATGGACAGGAAAAACTATTGGGAAATCATTATGTAAAAATATACAAGATAATAAGAAAATACGAACGAGGAAAAAACTTTTTGAAGCCTTATTGAGTTATTTAACCAATCTAGGTTATGGAAAATTTGATATGGAATACAATAAAGGAAAAAATGTGAAGATCGAAATTAAGAATTCCATTGTGCAAGAAATAAAAGAAATGGAAGATGCACAACTTATTAGAAACCTTTATAATGGTATTTTTATTGGATCTCTCAATTCTAGCGGTGTTGAAGTTGAAGAAGTAAGTCAAGAGTTCGATAAAAAAGACCCAATTGTATTTGAATACAATTTTATTGATTTCGAGGTGGTAGATTAAATATGAAAGATCTGAAAATGAAAGGTTTAGAATCTAAAGATGGTGTTGTAAAACTTTTTGGAGAACGTATCGTATTTATTCCGCCAAGCATCATCTCATTGCTCGGTCAGATTTATGGAGAAGGCGCAAGCCCATTATTGAAGTATTTAGGTAAAAAAATGGGTAGGAGACTGATCGAGATGTGGGAAGAGCATCTTAGACCGAAGACGTTGGAGCAATTAACCGAGATTTTCTTAGATATGCAGAGCACTTCAGGTTGGGGCAGCTTCTCTGCGGAAAAAATATCAGAAGAAGAAATAATCGTAAAACTTGAGCACAACATCGGTAAAGCTATGACGGGTAATTCTACTCATATTGATTATTTTATTAGTGGCTTATTATCAGGATTCGGTGAATTCGCCCTATATAGTGCTCAAGTCACTATTAAAGACACAGAAGAAGAGAATTCTACGGAGTTTGTCGTTAAAAAAAGAAATATCGATTTTTAATAGTTCTCTTTTTATTGTTTATGAGAAGATCATAGTATAAATGAATTACGATCATCTAACAATTTTCGATTTTCCAGAATACACAATATGCTTGATTATCTCAATATTCTTATTATTTTTGCTTTTTTTCATAGTATTTACGACAGATATTACGTCACTTTTATTATCCATTATTCCCTTTTTACTCTCCTTTACTTTGTTAAGGATATTTACTATTAGACTTCTCAATTTGATGAATAATTTTGATGCATTATCATCTTTTAACACGATTTTTTTGAACATATTGATTATAATGAGTAATTTAATTGGAATACTGGTTTCTGTATTCTTTTTTATTCAACTCATCTATCAAATATTTTTCTAAATAAGATTTAATGTAAACAAATTAATAAAAACGCTGCTTAAAGCATAAGAACAAATAAAGATCAAAAGTATGGTTATTAGATTTATGACCTTCATTTTATCCCCTATAGATCGCGAAAAATAAATGCAACTAATAAGAACACATACAATTTGCATTATAATTAGCAAAATTAATTCCATTTGCGTTAGATTTGATATTTCAAATGGTAAACTTAACATTCCTATATCGTAGTCAAAATCTGCTACCATTTTGGTCATAATGGGCAAAATTCCGCTAAAAATACCAACGATTAAAGGCAAAATAAATTGGAATACTTTCACCTTGAAATTTTGACCTTTAATAATATTAGTCCTCTCTTGTTCTAGTAGCAAATGTCGCTTAATTGTTTTGATTATTGCTTTCAAATTGATTGCGGCGTTATATGAATCATTTGTAAGCATTATATTTAGAGACTCACATAATAATTGAGTTTTTTTACCTTTCAAGGAATCAAATAGTTGTGCTAAAAATGATTCTAATGAGTAGTTAAACGTTTTTAGTTTTAGAACGATAGGAAATAAGAATTCCTGGAATGATCTAGATGTGTTTTCATATGCTTTTATTATGGCATTTTCTGGGTTAAAATGTAAAAGATTAATTGATAATAACGACAAAAATTTCAAAAAATCTTGATATTCTTCTCTTATTTCTTTTGAATCATATAAGGATATACTCAATAAAAAGGAATTTTTTCGAATAAACGATCTAGTAAGACCTCTTAATACAAAAAAGAACAAGAGGAGGACAACAAAAAATAAAATGGGATTGTATGAACTAATTATTAATGATAAGGACAATCCTAACGGAATAAAAACACCAAGAAAGAAAAAAATACTCATTCGACTTTCCAAGGAATTAGTGAATTGTTTGAAAGAGTTTTCAATATCTTGGATATTTGATTCCATCATATTTTCTAATCTAAAATTAGTATTCAGTAAATTATTTAGATAGTTTTTAAGAGCTGACGAAGGGGTCCTATATTCTTGGATCAAAGTTTCTGGATTATTTCCCAAATGCATCTTGACCAAATAATCCTTAAAATCACTACTAATCGGTGAGTTTAAATTTGCCATAATCTTAACAAAATAGGAACATAAGTCGAAAGTATCTGGTAAAAATGAGAAATACAACTTCATATTATGCTTCATTAAATAAAGCAATCCATCAATTATTTCGGCCTTTTTTTTAAAATATATTTCAAATATTCTCGCCAGAATTCTCTGTAAGAAAAAAAAAATGGTTAATGGTATTAGCAAGAATATTTTAACCCAAATTTATCTAATGTAAGATAATCAATTTCATTATAATCATGTTCTTCATCTATCTTATTCCGCTCATGAATAATGCTGCAGATTTGTGCATATTTTTCAATCATTCTCATAACCTTTTAAAATGGATATAAATTGAATTATTTGTATCAAAGAACGATATTGTCATTATGAAGATATGGTCTATTTCACAGAGATGAAAATTTACAGGAATTGTCGATTCTAATTGTGCCTCTTGAGAACAACTATTAATCAATATGTTAAAATGATCATTGACTTTTAGCGTCCGCATGGAAATCGATTCATTAAGATCTCCATAGAACTGGATCTCGTTTTCATCGTTTGTTTTTGCAATGTTGATACCATCTTCAACGGAAGAAACAAATTGATCGAAACTATTAATAACATCTGTTCGTATTAAAATTGAAAGTATTGGACTAAATAGAGAAAATATTACTACCGAAACTATCAATCCAAATCCTATCATTAATGCTTTTTCTAATATTTCAGACATTTAATTTTCACCTTCTAATTATTTTAGTTTTTCTGCTAACTGATCCCAGTTAACATGAGATTCTGTGGACTTAGTCTTATAGATATTGGTATAAAACTTGTGAAACACATTTATTTGATCAATAATATTCCAATTTCTTTCAGAAACAAAATATTCAAAAATTTTTTTATAAAATGCTAATTCCTTCTTAAGATTCTTATATTCATAAGAGCTTAACATTAGTCTTTTAAGGCATCTTAATCTATCTATGTCTGCAATCAAATCCCAACTTAATGTATTCGGATTGTATCTGAAAATTTCATTTTTCCGAATTATATTATTTTCTACTTCAAGTTCTAATATTTGATAAACCATTCTATTATTTTTCTTGCGTAGTATCAAAATTATATCTAAATCTCTTAAACACGAATTATCTATCTTAAAATGATATTTCCATCTATTTAATAATGAACTAATACCTCTGGCATGTATAGTTTGAAAACCTACTAATCCCGCACTTAAGCAGTGAAACATCGCTGTGGCTTCTTCTGTGTTTAATATCTCCCCTAAATATATAATATCTGGGTTTCTGTGTAGTAGTTTATAAATTTGACCAGTTTTACTAGAAATACTCAAGTTTCGATTATTTGGGTCAACATGATATTTTAATTGATGTAGATCGTATCCATTTTGCGATAATGATTCAGGTGCTTCCTCAACATATACTTTTCTAAATTGTTTTGGGGCTAACAAATCCAGACTATTCATCAGTGTTGTTTTACCTGTATTTGTTTCACCGACTATTGTAATATTCAATCTATTAATTACACAAAAATAAAGGAATGATGCAATTTCTGATGACAACATTTTCCGGTAGATTAGTTCAGGTAATGTAAATATTCGTTTATTCATTTTTCTAATATCAAGGGAAAATCCATTTCTCTGTATTGGGTAAACATCTAAAGTAAACCTGCAATTAAAAAATACATTTTGAATTATACATTTTACACTAGGATTTGATAAATCAAGTCTTTTTGTGCTTGTTAACCTTAATAAAGTCTTTAAAGACTCAAATTCTTTCTCATCTAAGTGAATCTTTGTTCTGCATCGATTGAATTTTTGATGGTCTAGATAGACATAATCATCAAAGCTATCAATATATATTTCTTCAATAAGATTATCTACCAAAAGCGGAAACAATTTGTCTATCTTAATTAATCGAATGGCAGTGATTAGACCTATATTGTCTATTTCGATCTTATTCAGATTTTTATAATTAATACTCAATTCCCTTTTTGCAGTATCGATATATTTATTTAATAATA
>WJKO01000296.1 GCA_014729055.1 Promethearchaeota archaeon
CGAAAATATTCTATGTTAGGGAAAAATCATGAGTGATAAAAATATAGAAAACACAATTGCCCGCACAATTATGACAGATCACATTTATAAGCTAAATATAGAAGCATCCTTAGATCAAGTCGTCAAGTTAATGAACGATGAACATATATCAGGGGTGTTTTTAGAAGATGAAAAATCGAACCAATATTACATAATTACACACACAGACATTGTGGCTTGGTTGAATTCTGCAGTAGGAAAGCCCTTGCATATAGAGCAAGTTAATGTATCGGATATTATGAACGGTCCCGTGGAAATGATAGACGAAAATATGCCAATTGATAAAGTCATCCATCACTTAAGAGATAAAGATATCAAAAGAACACTAGTAGCGAGAGACAGTAAACCCATTGGAGTAATTAGCTTCAGCGATATTCTTCAATGGAATTATAACTACTTCAAAGTAGGCATTCCACAAGCATTTCTCGTCATTGAAAATAAAAGCGGTATTCTAATCGGAAAACATATTTTTGAGGAAAATATAGATGAACCCGTAAACCAAGAACTTATGGATCTTTTTGGTGGTGCACTTAAGTCTATCAGCCATATAACAAATGAAGTTTTGGGCAAGCAAACTCAGATGAAGAATCTTATTGGCGAAAATCATGCCGTTCTTTTTGAAGTATTTTTTGAAATCACTGGTATTTTGATATGTGATCAGCATAGCATTGAACTCCATCAAAAACTGCACACTGCCGTTCGGTTGTTTTATAAGAAACATGAGAAGAGAATTCAGTCTAAAGGTTTAAAAACTGAATGGAATGTATCGGATATCATAGGAGCCTTCGATTAAATATGGGCAACAAGATTGACTTTATCAATTGGCAGAAAATAAAAAATCCTGTCTATAAATATAAACGCTGGTCTGTGAAGGATGCATGTATGGAGTATAAAGATGGAATATTTTATCTTTTTTATTCCGCTTTCTATTGGGATCGATGGAAGATACGATCTCATATAATTGAGGTGACTACGCAAGATTGGATAAGTTTTTCAGAACCAATATTGCATTTAAACGGAAAAAAAGACGGATGGACGGGCCTCTGTTCGCCAAATATATCCAAAATTAACAATACATATTATCTAACGTTCAATAGTTGGGGCGGGTGGCATCCAAATAAGCGCACCAATAATTTGTTTTATATCCAGTCGCAAGATTTACGATCTTGGAGTCGGATGAAACAAATCGCAAAAAATCTAACTGAAGAAATTGAAGTAATTGATATAGCGATAACCTATGCGAATAATAAATTCTATGTGATTTGGAAACAAGAACATGATCAAACGGGCAAAACCACTAAAGTTACATATATAGGTACATGTCACGATTTAGACGATAAATGTGAACTTATTGAAGATGGTAGACCGAAATTTATCTTGAAAACCGGAAAAGAAAGCGATAAAATTCATGAAAATTATCAATTTATAAAAATAGATGGGGATTGGTATCTTCTATCCACCGATTATACTCCGCATCGTCCGTATTTATATAAAATGGGTGGATCAAATAACGGCAAACAAAATAGCGACTGGTTGCTTTGGAAAGATGGCTATGAACTTAAGGTGCCAGAAGAAAATTTCAATACAAATCATCGATCTAATGCTTCCTTCTTAGCTGACTGGCGCGAATACAAAGACAATGGGTATTTTTATTTGCTCTATGCGGGTAGAACGGAAGGATGGACTCATGCTCACAGAGGCAACAATAAATTGGGGCTCGCTCGGTCTAACGACCTTGAGAATTGGCACATTCACTAAAAACTAAAATAACTAAAATAAAATAACTAAAATAACTAACATGAATTATTTAGGCGGTTAACATGAAAATACATAAAAAATCGCAAAAAGAATTTGCATTAGCAGTTATTTTGTGGAACCAAAAATTAGGCGGGGAAGTTGAAGCTGTATCCCCGAAAATCCGTATTACAGATAATACGGCAATGAATCTTTATAATATGCACCGAATGACTGAAACTAAACCGAGCTTCGGCACGATCAAATTGAAGTTGGAGAACGGAGAGCAATATAATGTGGTTACATTTTTCACAGGATATGGTGCCAGCACATCCCCAGATGGGTACACAGGGCATTACGGAAAAAATATCATCGGAATTTCCGAAAAAGTGATTGCGTTATTTCTCCCATATAAGATGAAATCAAGAGAATATGAAGAAACCCTGGCAAAGATTGCAGCCAGAATCGTTTTAGATGTTTCGATGATAACTGAACGTGTAGAAAATTTAGCTAAGATTATTGAAAAATCCCAACTGATTAAAAAACCAAACGAATTATACCAATATTTAGAGAAATATATAGATTCGACGTTAGGTCTCAGTGCTGCTGAAGCTTCGATTGCCAAATCGAATGAAGTAAAGGCATTACATTATTTAATACAGGATAAAAAGGAAGAAATCAAGGAATTGACCATTAATCCTGCAAAAACCGCATATGTCAGCGATCAGAAGAAAATAGCACAAGCGACAGAACAAAAACAAAATATCCAAAAACTGATTGAACAAGTCACCGACCTCTCGATGCAAAAATCCCTAATTGAGATGAAAGAAAGCGAAAAAGAGATGAGGATAGAAGAGCTTAAGGCAGATTATGTT
This sequence comes from Promethearchaeota archaeon, assembly GCA_014729055.1. Taxonomy (GTDB): domain Archaea; phylum Asgardarchaeota; class Lokiarchaeia; order Sigyniarchaeales; family Promethearchaeaceae; genus WJKO01. The sequence goes on from WJKO01000296.1 coordinate 2,649, forward strand.
AAAATTTTTGGGACGCTAACAGAGCAGATCCAGCTATTGGAGAGTGAAATTAACGGGATTACTGAATCAACTCAAGGTTTGGTCAATGATCTTAACAATGCGCTTGCGGATAAAATTAGTCAAATTCAAAATTTAAAAGAAGAAATTAAAACATTAAAAACACAGCAGAATTAAATTTTTCATCTTCTTCTTGATTATCATTTACC
>WJKO01000297.1 GCA_014729055.1 Promethearchaeota archaeon
TCATCTACCTTATAAATAGGTATTACCACCCACTTAAGAACTACCCGATATAAGAACGTATGGTCGATGAAGATAACAACCGCAACGAGATACACCGAAAGTATTATGGAACCCCACCCGATAAAGATAATAACAAGCGTTTTCCTATTGTATTTAGTCGCTTGGAATTCTTCTCTCCAACTTCCCAAAATATTTCCCTTCCCTATCTTTTTACCCCGTTGATTCTCAGTTTGGCTCTTTTTGAGTAATCCTTTAACCGTATTATTTTTTTCATCTCTATTAATCTCTCTGTTAGAAGATTTTTCTAATTCGATATTCACAAAATAGGTTTTTTGATGTATGATAAATATGCAACGGATCAAAATGGCAAGAAGGTGAATAAAAAGCGTAATCCATTCAAATAAATAAATGGAAATGTAATTATATATCTCGGGGTAAAAGTAAGCATATAGGATAATTTCGGTATATGTAAAATATCCCGTAAAAATGGCGATGTAAAGAAGGATATGGTTAAAAGTAAATGATTTCGTTCTCAGCATATAGACAATAAAAGCCCCGTAATAAAGCAAGGCCCCCAGAAAGTAGAAAAAAGCCCCAATTGTATGCAACTTATGGGTTACCGGAAAGATTGCCGCAATCCATCCGCCTATCGAATAAAATAGTGCGCCGCTCCAAACGGTTGTGAGTATTAACGGGTACTTATTAAGCTTATCCGCCCACTTAATTTCGTAAATGTGATAAAATAACATGGATTCACACATACCTAAAATGCCCGAAGTAAAGCAAACCGCCGCTCCGTTCGGTCCAATTCCCAAATCGCTAATAAAATGGGTTTGAATACTATAAGAGGGGTCAACTGAGGTATAAAGTAGATATGCTATCAGAAGAAAAATAAATCCATAATGGAAGGCCAGTATTCCGCTCACCACTCCTTCGGGTTTTTCGGAGAGAGTAGGACTCAATGTTTCTATTTCCTCTCCCTCGTGGATTTCGATTTCTCTTTCACTTTCCTCGGTAATAATTGGGTGTTCCATTCTTTTTATTCACTTGTTTGAATGTCGGATTTGTATTGTATAGATGGATTTTTTAGTTTTCCAATATTCGTATGTTCGGGACTCATATTCCCTTTACATCATAAGTCTTTATAAATAAAAATTTTCATACTTTTGTCAAAATAAAAAAAAATGAAATGATTGTTAGGTTGTCTTTTTCTGTTGCTTATCCCATAAGGTTTCATTTTCCTGCTCTTTCACCAATACATTATAGGTGACCTCTGTCTTCTCGACCTCCTCTTTAATCTGACCTTTCTTACCTTCATCTTCTCTCCGTTCATCTCTTCTGCGCTTGTCCCATCTGAGAAGGCTCACCGAAATAAGACCGATCAACCCTAACCCGAGAAGGGAAAAGAGATATCCCGGAATCTTAATGGGGTTTGGGGTTTTAGAAGGCTCTGGGGGTGGCGCTGGTGGTGTGCGGGGAAATGGAAAGTAATTAAACCTGTGAGTGCCGATTTGATGAGTCGAACGATTAATTCCATCCGAGAGATAGATCTCAAATAGGTATTCTCCGTATCCATTTAATGACATAGTTTTTGTAAAATTACTATAGGTCCCGCATTTAATGTTCTCGATCTCCAGATTGCGAAGATGGGTCCCGTTCACATAGGTGGAAATCCGGAGTTCACCGTTATCTAAATCGTAATATCCGGTGGGAGTAGAAAAGTTGGCTAATATAATAAAATCTTGTTTCCTTATGCGGTTAATTACTTTAACCTCATAGAGTAGATCATAACTGGTATTAAAGGAGATCGGCCGTGAAAAGATAACATTAGGACCTTCATAGAGATTTAGACTTCCCTCCACGGTGGGATAGAGGTTAGGATTTAGGGGGATCTCTGCTTCAAACTCAAATATACCATCACCGCGGTCCTCGAGAGTATGAATTCCCAGAATATTGCTTTCAAATTTGAGTGTTTGGGAGGAGATGATGGTGTCTAACACGACATTACTGACTCTGGTCGAAAAATTAAATTGAGAGGTCATTTGTACCTCAGAGGGATAGTCTACATTTATCTTGTAGTCATCGTATTGGGCCATGTAACACATCCAATAAAAGCTATTAGGATTAATCTCTAAATGCTTTGGAGTAAGATATATCTCGTGATGTAAGGGGTCATAGATGTCCTTAATAAGTCGGTGGGCGAGGTCCAAATTGTAGTCTATATCTAAGGAGAGTAACTCATCAAGCTTGAAACAATAGTAGAGGTTTTCAAGGTTGCTATAATTTATTGATTCCAAGACAAAAGCCCTGATTCTTTGGGGATTTAAAAGATGAGTATAGTTAAGCATGTGATAAATATCGGCAAGATAAAAAGTATGCTTTAGGCGTAATTCGATATCTTCGCCCGTGTCATAGTCCGCTTTATAATACATCACCTCCGGGGTTTCAATCGTGTCAGGAAATAAATAAACTACCAGCGCCCAAGGATCAACGGAAGTATTAAAAATTGTCCCTAATCCCAACCAATCTGCTAAGAAATCGATAGTTTTTAGTGCATAATAGGTATGATCAAATTGTACATAGCGCTCTTGGAATTCTAAGTTATAGTGTTTCATAAATTCGCTCGGTAGAAAGCCGCCGAATTGATCGGAATCGGGGTCTAAGATCTGGCAAGCCTCCGCGGAATGAAGAAGTTTCGTAAGGTTATGATAATTGTCGAAATCATCCAATTTATAGAGCTTATCCAAAGCAATAAGCGCCTTATAACTCCATTTATGGCTGGAAAGAGGGTCTATGTAGTTTGTATGCTCCAGAGTGCCATAATTCTCAAATTCAATGGGAGTAAGACGGAACTTTCCGTAAACTCCGTTGGTATTGAGATATCCCCGAAAAATGCGTGTTTTTTCTTCAGTCTCCTCCAAATAAGCCCCTTCAAATAAGTCATAGATCTCTAAAAGTTCTAAATCACCGACTTTATTATATAACCGAAACGATTCGGCAAGGGAATATAACTGGGATACTTTCGTATATTCACGGGAGGTAAAACTATAGCCCCGATAACTCCGAAACAGATCCATAGAAGCTGCGATTTGATCCCTTTTAGAGGAGTTTAGTCCCCTCATATCCCAACTTTCACATAACGAGCGAATCACTTGGAAGGTATCGATTAATTCATAACATCCATAATAATCGTTGATATCCCATATTCCCCCCTCGTTTCGGTGCGACAAAATATATTCGATACACTTGGTTTCATTTATCCCCGTGTACCCGGTAAGGATGGAGAGCTCCCCCCCCATCGCTGTAGAGGGAAATACGCTCTGTCGTTCAAAGGATTGAAATTGACCTACATGAAAATAGTGCGAATCGCTATGATAAAGGAAAGATAAATAGCAATGAAACGCAGGAATATCGATCGAATTCGTTGAATTAAACAGTTCCAATACTTTTAAGGCATAATAACTGGCGTGTATGTTGGGATCAAGAAAATATAAATAGTAATAATGGGTATGAGGAGCATTATCGAAGCCGCCGTAATCATCATTTTGAGGATTTAATTCCTGACTATTAATGATAAAATCTATAATAGCGCTCTTTTCCGATTCATAATTATTCCATGAATCCAATAATAGCTCTAAGGTGAGGATTGCAAAGTAAGTATTATCTAAAGTAGCCGCTTTCGTATAATTCGAAAGTCCGGGATCGTAGCGACGCCCCGCAAAACCTCCGGAAATGGGATTATAGCACTGCCAAATGAAATCGATCATTTTTTGAAAATCGATCAGATACACCCTTCCCAACAAATGTAATGATAAGACCGCATAGGCATTTACTTGTAGCACGGAACTAAGCGGGTAATATTTTATGTTAAAATCGGTATCCAAGTAGCGAAGGGCGTAATCATCAATAAAGATCCCCGTACTTGTGTTATAATGGTCCATGACGAATTCAACAAGTTGAGTTTGATTAAGGGAGTCCATTCTATTCAGCGTGTTTAAGATTGAAAGTGCATAATAAGTACCTTGTAATGAAGGGATGTAATAGGATGGAAAATAGCCGTATTCATTATATTGATCTATGTATTCGGTAAACATGTGTTCAATAATATCATTATTGGTTAGGGGTTCATTTTCATTAGAGCATAATACAGTCGGAATCGAGTAATGGTTTTTATTTTCCTTAATGGGCGTAAATGCTGAAGAAAATAGGATAAAACTGATGAATAATAATAGAATTCCTATCCGGATTACTTTTTTATGTTTTTTCATAAGCTGTGTTCCCTTTACGGTGTTAATTTATACATTTTTTTTAAGTTAATTTAGATTCATTTTACTCATAATAGACGATACCCATTTATAAAAAAAAAATGATGATTCTTACTGGAATTCATTTATTGTTTTTGCTATTGACCTCAAGTTTTTTTTATTTTATTTATAAATGTAATTTAAAATGGGTGTTACTATATTTCAGAGGGAGTTTATATAAAGAAAAAGTCTATTTTTTCTCACGATTTAATTGTTAAATATGGAGAAAATTAACTACATTTTGAAAGATCATTTCAAATTCTTTCCGATTGGTTCAGCAGGAGGGAACAAATAAAAAGAGGAAA
>WJKO01000298.1 GCA_014729055.1 Promethearchaeota archaeon
AATTTACTCAATATAGACCTGGAGAATTTTACTAAAATCTTCTAATAATCTGTCCAAGTAGTTGTTAATTTCTTTATTAGACAGGATATTATTTTTCAAAAACATAAGAACATAGATAGAATAATCTAATATTTGCATCCTTTTAATTAAAATAATTGCCCCATCATTTAATTTAGTTTTAAATAAAACATCTTCAGGATGCTTTAATAATTTTGCAAAATCTTCTGAGATATTATCCGTATCATTTCTAGTTTCGATCAAGCACTTTTCCGTAATTAAGTTTTTAAAAATACCAATATATTGAGGTCCTAAGGTTTCAAATACATATTTTAAAAGATAGTTATGGGTCATATCAAATGCCGGATCTGATGCATATTCGGCAATAACTAACCCATTATCGTTAAACAATATTAATGCAGATGCGTTTAATAATTTTGAATATTCTTTAAGTTTGAATTCCGCAATATCTCGATTTGGGCTTAGTAAAGTGATGCCGTTTGAGAATGCTGTAAGAATCGTGGTAGGTTCGAATATACTGGTCTCAAAAAACTTAAAATTCTTCATGTATTTCAGAGCTATTGAAGAGAATTCAGATTTAATTGTAGTCACGATTTTTCGAATTTCAGGTTCTTCTGATATATCTTGGTCTATTTTAGAAATTATAATAAAGATTGGTATTGATATTCCTAATTTTTTCATATTTCTCAGCATAGACTCAAAAATCTTCTTACTTTTCGCCAATTGAGACAAATTCGTTCCATCAACGAAATAATAGATTAAGTTCGCATCATAAAGGTAGATCTCAGATTGTGTTCTAAAATTCGAGGGAATGATTCTCTTATTTACATCCCAATTAACAATTGTTATTCCTAACATGTTTGCAATACTAATATCAGCACTTTCTGGGTGATCTCTACGTATTAACTCACTATATTTTCTATTAACAGAGAGAAGGAATGAAGTTTTTCCGCTATTCTTCAGACCTGTGAAAACAATTTTGATCTGCCTTTTTGATATTATCGGTGTCAACGGTCGATGTTGGATTAACTTCAAATTCATAAAGAATTCAATTACTATCTCATTAATTGAATTCATCACACTTTCTTCGCATTTGCTTATATTCCATTTCTTTTCTTTTAAAAAATAGATTAATTTATCAGACACGTCTGAAATTATTTTCTTTAAGAAGTCTATATTATTATAAATAAAATTACGTTTATTATTATCGATTAATAGAGAAAAAGTAACTGCTTTTGGTATATCTGCATCCTTTTCGGCGTAAAATTTGAATAAAGTATGGGCACATACATCCAAGTCAGGATATGGCAATATACCAAAAAACGATAGTTGCAATAGACTCTTATCTCTCTCGAAAATCTTATCTCCGATTAATAGACTGACACTTTTAATTGCAATTTGTAAATAATCACGTTCCGTGAAAGATTGTATCAAGGAATCCCTTGTTGATTTTGATGCATTTTTATGGGGGATATTTTCGATATTTTCTTTATATTGCTCTATTTTTTTTTCAATACGTTCTTCCCGAGTATCGCCGAATCCATTTTTTTCTTGTTTTTTAGTAGGTGGGAATGCATAGAGGTTCTGAGGACCAAATTTATCATATATAGAAAATACAATGCCCCTGACAACGGATCCACTGAGCATTTTGTAAATTGTATCAAATCGCTCATCGAACTTGTTCTTATTTGGATCCATTGCACACATCCTTCAATCTTGTATTCGATTATAAATAATTAAAGTTATTAATTTTATCTTAATTATTTAATTTTAAGTCTTAGTATTTAATTTAATTCTTAGTATTCTTGAAGACAAGAATAGGATGTGACATAAACGAAAACATATTTGTCTGAATTCATCGATGAAATAAATAAATTTTATAATATTGAACGAAAATTCATGTTGTTTCCGATCATGGAAAAAGTGAGGAGTACCTCCTATCAGTCGGATAATGTTTACAAGTCAATGGGGGAAGATTCTGCTGCTATTTTTTTGCATAATTCCAATGATGAAGATCTGATTTTAATTACTACCGATGCAATTAATGAAGAATTTTCTAAATCAAACCCATGGTCTGCTGGATTTTGTTCAATTCTGGTAAGTATTGAAGATATATATGCATGTGGTGGTTATCCTCTTGCAGCTACGTCTATTTTATCTTCAGATGATGAAATGGTGAGAACGGCTTTACTTGACGGAATTATAGATGCTACAAAGAAATTCCGAGTTCCGTTGGTTCGGGGACATACAGCAGATAACACTAAAAATATTAGTGTCTCTGCCACAATTATTGGGAGAATACTCAGAGAAAATTATATTTCCGCAGGAAATGCCCAAATCGGGGATAAAATGCTAATTATAGCTGATTTTGACGGGAAGGTAGCAAAAACGAATAAATATTATTGGGATACTGTCACATTTAAAAGTTCTGATGAAATTATGAAGAAACGCACCTTCATGAACAAGTTGGCTGAATATCATTATGCCAACTCCTCTAAAGACATATCAAATGGTGGTTTATTTGGAACAATGGTCTTATTATTGAAATATTCGGATGTAGGAGCTAAGATTAATATTGGGAATCTTGAATTACCCGATATACTGTTACAAAAGGGTTATACGCAGAAAGAATATTCCAGAATGTATATGACTACTGCGTTTTTAATTACTTGTGACCCTCACTACGAGGAAGATATTGAGAATCTGGCTGAAGAATATGGTTTAAATGCCAATACGATTGGAGAAATTATCGATAGTAATTCTATTGTACTATCCTACCAAGATGAGGAAAGAGAACTTTGGAGATTATAATAGAATATAAAAAGATATAAATTAAATTAATTAGGAATATAAGAAGATATAAATTAATTAGGAATAAGTTTTATAAATATAATTGAGAGGTTGCGATTTGTCTTGAAGCAAAAGAGAAATACAATATATTTCATGATCATTTTATTCATGATTTCTTTTCAAATAAACGTAAATGGAGACTTAGTACTCAATACTGGGACAACAACCCCCCATATTTCTCAAGGAGAAACAGAACCAACTTATATTGATTGTGATATTTTGGACAATCATTCTGTTGTATGGTTCAGAGCATATATCGTATTCAACGTTACTTCAGATGCAGATTTTACCCTCTATTATAATATTTGGGATGCAAACGTCGGCGAAACTAGTGTTATTCCCATTACAGCTGAAGAAGTTGAGATTACAGCGGGTTCAAATGAAATCAAAATAAATATTAAACCTGCAATAACAGAATTTCCGGGAAAATACTACTATAACATGAAATTATATTACTATAATAACAGTGGAGGAATACCTCAAGAACAAGAGATAAAAAATATAGACTCGGGTGAGATTCGGGTTGTGTTAGGAGCAACTTGGTTATTATTTATTCTTACAATTGTAATTGTAGGATTGCTGATAGTCCTATTAAAGGAAGAGAAATTAAAAGAAGAACCAGAACATGTAGCTTCCACAGCTCAAGCTTATACCCCAGGTTCATCAACCGAGGTAAACGAAGTATCCCCTCAACAGTCGACTGCGAAAGATGTTTTTATC
>WJKO01000299.1 GCA_014729055.1 Promethearchaeota archaeon
AGAATATGGAATGGAAGCACTCATTTTACCTGATTTCCCGAGACCTGGGATCAAAGGATTCATCAAATGAATCCGTTTTCTATATCCAATCTTTGGCAAAAACTCTCTTGCAAACATAAAAATCTTGCGCTGATCTACCCCTCCAAATTGAGCGTCAACCTTTAGATATTCTTCATCCAGTGCTTGAAGTATCGGATATAACATGCCACTTATTAGAGGATTTTTATCATGTTTTACCACTTCCGCACTTGCCTTTAGTGCGTCTTTACTAGATACAAGGGCTGATACTTTATACATATCAAGAGTATAGTCTTTTGAGAGTTGAAAATCAGTTCCTCGAACGAACTTTAGTTTATCCAGAGGGACATTAACGAGCTTGAGCATTTCTTTAATCAGAAATTCATAATATTTTGTTCTTTTCTCCAATAATTCCCAAGTAGATTTCATATTGTCTAAATATGCATGTAAATCGGCAAAAAGGATAGTAACTTCACAACCCGCTTCTAGAAAATCTGCGATTTTAAAAATAGGTACAAAATATGCTAAATGGGGTTTGCCAGTTGTAGCCGTTCCCCAATAAATTTTTAGAGATCTGTTCTTGAGGACTTTTTCTATGTTTTCTTCTCCGACAATTTCTTCCAAATTTCTTGTTATTAATCGTTTGGATTCTTTTACGTTCATATTCTTAAACAACCCCAGATAGAATTTAATTTTTTTCGTTATTTCTTTTTAAAAGAAGTTTTAATACTCTTAGGTTAATACTCTACGTAGAAAAACCTAATCCCCTCTTTTCTTATTTTGCCCCGTTTCATAAGCGATTTAATAATGGAGAAACCAACCGCATATTGTTCATTCACTTCGTTCCATATTCTTTTCGGAAACTTTCCTCTAAAATCTTTAATTCTTAAACCAGCAGTTGAATTTTTCTTTAAAAGATCTATTGTAACTTCCTCTGCTAACTCTAAATTGCCCAATGCGAGTTCAATTAATTCATGATTTTTTTCAATACCCCGATAGATTCTTTTTGCATGAGGCATGCAGAAATATTCTATCTCATAATCCAATAATTTTTTAATAGAATTCTTAAATTCATCATAGTCCGCATTTGGAAGATTAAGTGGAGGTTTACAATCGCATTCAGGGTCGATTAAATCACCGACATATAACGCTTTTATAGAAGGAATATAATAACAGCAATGCCCTCTTGTGTGTCCCGGTGTATGAATCGTTTCGAGATTATATCTCTGTCCTTTAATTATTTCTCCGTCCTCCAAGGTTTGATCAGGTGTTACCTCTGGCATTTTTCCCATTGCATATTTTGCTCCAAATTCGACTAACCAGAGAGGCACTTTAACCAAACCAGGATATCCGCTATCTTCTGCAATCTCCCTGTTCTCTGTCATTGTAACGGAAAGTGCACCCTCTAAACTCTCTCTTGCTTGTTTATGACAATACAAAATTGGTTTAATTGGTAAGTTCTCAATATTGCAGAAAAAATTCAAACCGCTAACATGGTCTAAATGTGAATGTGTCAGAAATATTTTAGATAATATATCTGGATTGATTCCATCTTCTTTCATCCATTTGAATAGTCGATTTGGTCTTCCAATAGGACTAGTTCCGGCATCTATCTGCCACAATTCATCCCCTTGATCTATGACATATATATTCGATGAGAATCCCCTAAAAAAGAGATGTTGTACTGGCTTGTCTTTGGAATACCAGTATAGATCTTCAACGTCGTGGACAATCATAATCTTCTAAGTATAATTATATGAAAATGATTTTATTAAGACTACTCAAGCAACGCCAATAAGACAATGCGCCATGACTAAGTCGTTGACAATGAACCAATAATGGTTAGTCTATAGATAAAAATTGGGTTTTGACCTCAAAACAGCGATTCTGCCAACCGTGTCAAATGTGGCTCAATGTACCTAGAACCACCTAGCTTAAAACTAGCTTTTACCTAGCTAGGTACAAGTCTAGGTACCTAGTTGATAAAAATGAGTTTTTTTGATAAATCAGCTATTTCAAAAAGTCATAGCTAGGGCTTAACTAAGTTTATAAGGATCGATTTTTTATATTTTTAGTGGAGTAAAATGGCATCAGAATACATTTCCATTGGAAAAAGTAAAAAGCAGAATATTGTCGATCTCTTGAAAGCCGAAGAACTCACCGTGGAAGAAATCGAACAAAAAACATATTATTCTCGAAATCTAATTTGGGTGTATATAAACCATCTAAAAAAGGATGGGCGCGTTATAGACACAGGAGAGATTCGAAATGGATTCCATGTTTATACCGCAGATGTTGAGAAGAGTAAAAAGCAATCTATTGACCATGAAATACTGAAGAAGATTATTCCTAAATTTGTCGAATTGGGCGTTGATGATATTGATTTTGAGGAATATGAAGTAGAAAGAATCAAGGAAATATACGGAATGGTAGATAGTAATGCCTAAATTCGATTTTTCATCACTTGATCCTGCAACAAAAAAAAAGTCGAAAGAAGCGACCGATAAGAAGGATATCAAGAAGAAGGGATCCCAAAAACAAAAAAAAAGAGTAAAAAAAAGAAGCAGCTACACAACGACAAATAAAAAAATACTAACAAGGCTTGATCATATCGAAGAACAAATAAAAATATTGAATAAAAATCTGATGACGGTCACGAAAACTGGAAAAGTAGACATAAATAATATCGAGGAAACTGATGATGAAATTAAACCGATAACAGATAACGACAAAAATATTAGAGATATAAAATATAGCGACACAGTTATGGAAATGCCTTCAATTGGAAAATTGAAATTTTTAATTGGCACAAATATTGAGACAAATTGGATTGCATTGATCGAGCTAGCAAATAATTTAGGTTGGTTGTTCAATGTATATACGTTTACACGATTTTTAGAAAGGACAGATGAAATTCTGATGGATAATGGCTTTAAAGATATACATATTAAAACCAATTGGATGAAATTCAGAGATAAGACTACTATTTTGAATAGATTTAAGATTAAGTGGGATAAATATTATCTTAAAAGACTTGGGAAAACACAACGAGATATTATTGATGCATTCGCTTATTTTGGAAATAAACCGAAGACTAGTAAACAGATATTTAAATATCTTGTGCAAGTGGATCCGGAATTTTACGATGAAGATAGGGACAAAAATATTGACTTAAGAAGAGTGCGAAATGTCCTCTCATATTTAAACACAAGAGGGTTTATGACCAAAATAAGAGGGAAAGATAACAAACGTTATTTTAACATCAAATAAAGAGCATAAAACTACAAAACAAGCATGTTTCGTAAAATCAAGACCAAGAAGTATATTAAGATAACATTTCCCAAGATGATTCCCACATCCTTTACCCCCTTTGTGGATTTGGTAGGTCTACGAAATGTATAAATTGAACCTAAAGGAATAATTACAAACGGTAATAGATAGAGATCTTCGGTTAAGATTACACCGATAATTGATACAAAAATAGTCGATAAAGAAGAAAAAATTATTAAGAATTGCTGAACCTTTGGCGAAAATTTCGTGATTGCATCGCCATCAATCACTTCATGAACAATTTGCCCCGAAAATGCGAATGTAAAGAAAGTTAACATTGCAAACCATTCCCAAGAATTCATTAAAGGATCTCCACCGGCATCAATTTTAATCATAATATATGGAAGGAAAACGTGGCTTATACCGAGTAAAATTTGATTAATAATAGGAATGTCTTTTTTCAAGCAATATAATACGACCATCCCTATTATCAGAACGAGAATTACTCCGTTTATCCAATTTTCAATTATTGTTCTCACAAAAAACATGGATCCAAAGATAAAACCAACTAAAGAGACTACTAAAATTTCTTTCCAATGATAACCCTCCGTTCTTTTCTTTGTTTCTAAATCGTTTGGATCCCGCATATCTATGACATCATTCAAAGTATTACCAGTAATTGCATAAAGGGTGAATCCCACGAGGATATCAAGATAATTCCATAATACATAGTTATTAAGGTAGATTGCCATTAAACACGGGACTATAACAGAAAAAGTATAATCAAGTCTTAATAAACCCAACCTACGAGAAGTCCCAGGACGTTGAATGAGTTTTCGACTCAGTTCAAGGTTGATTTCTTCTTCAGTTCTTATTTCATTTTCTTCGTTTTTTTCCATTAAGATTTCGCCGTATTCATTCTTACAATTGATAAAATTTTTAATCACATAAAAATCAAACGAGAAATAAAAAAGAAACAAGTAAGAATTGAGAATTATGAAATTTGCGCCAGTAATTGTGGATTAAATTTCTTGAGATCCTCTTTTAATGGTGGCCATTTCACTATTGCGGTCTTTAGATCTACAGGCACAGGACAGACACCCTCTAATTCACCCTCCAAACAGTAGGGCCGGACATCTGGTTCAACCAAAATCTTAGAATCTTTGTTTAAAGTTTTAAGCCATTCACCATATCTTTTATTATCCCATTTTCTAAAGGCAAGTAGCGTTTCAAAATATTTACCCATTATATCTTCTGGCTTCATTCCATCTGCTATTGCATCTCTTGCTTGCGCCATTGAATGCGCGCCGCCTATCGTACCAAGATCATGAGCATGCGTTCCGCCTCCTGCTTGAAAGATAAAATCTTGATTGTATTCATCACCGGTTGGATTCATTATCCTTGCAACATCCCACATTACCGTTGCTTTTAGTCCACCTGAGCAGATTGCTCGGACCTTCTTTAAATTTCCTAGCGGACGATTCAAAGCTTCTAAATTTTCTAGTACTGTGCGAGATGATGCTTCCATCTTTCCTTTAGGAGCACCTATGTGCAATTGATCAATGCCCGAAATTCTAGCAAATAAAGCAAGCACCTTCATAGAGATCCCATGTCTTAATTCGACTTTTTTTCCCTCAATGATGATTTCAGGAAAAAGAGTCCTATCACCATGACCTGCCCTATGTCCATGTAATATCATTTTTGGGAATTTTTTGCGTATTGATTGAACGAGGGTAAATCCTCCAGCTAGAATGTCGATCATTAGGCAGTTTCCACCTAAACTTTTAATCAATTTCGCTCTTCTTATCGCTTCATCTATATCCCCACAAGTGATATTCGGCACATAAACAAAGTTGCGGTTTGTTATTTCTTTAATTTCCCTTAGATCATCTAACACTTTTCGTGCACGTGAATCAAATTTACAATATTCTTGACTTGTTAAATTCTCATCGTCCTTAACCACATCCAATCCCGATTCAAAAGAACGGCGTGCAGTTTTTGCCCAATCTGAAACACTTAATCCTGTTTTTGGCTTAACGATAGTGCCAACAGTGATTTTATGTCCCAATAAATCTCTGATACCTTCATTTCCAATCTGAGGTCCCAGAAATGAATTAACATAATCATCAGGAAAATCCAGATCTTCCAATCTAACCCCCCAAACTGCTGAAGTCATTCCATTATAATTTCCTTCCACCACGCTAAGTAATTGTGGTAGATTTCCATATTCAAATCCTTGTTTTGGTAAACCAATAGCAGCCATTCCCGTTTTTAAATTCACACCAATTATTTTCGCTTGAAGAGTTTTCATATTTGCTTTTGTATCATCGTCCATCTCTTCGGGTAATATTGTCTTCAAATCAGGATCCCATGTTCCTGTACTTTCTTCTGCAGCAATATCTAACGCTGCCCACAAAAAGTTATATTCTAATCCCTTTTCAGGTAATTTTAATTTTGGACTAATAGATAAATACATAACGATATAGTCTTGTCTTATTTTTTGATAATCAAAATCAAAAGATTCTTCTGGAAAATAAGGTCCAAAACGTTCACGAGCGCGTTCGTCCATTACGTCCATATTTGGAGGCTGCATATCGTATTGTTTATACAAATTTCCAGAAATAATTGGCAATTTTATTTGTTTTTCGAATACTACCCAATTTTTTATATCTACCAACTCATTTTTCACCCTATTTTTTATTTTTATAGAACGGGTATGTGTGATAAAACATATCGAATACAATGGTCGCAGGAAATATACCAGCTTCTGTAATTAATCCATCAATATATCTGCGGGAAACCGTTTCAAAGGCAGGATTAAGTATATTGAGGGGTTTAGGCTTTTCAGGCCATACTTCTTTCCATGACCTCATATCGATTTTTTCCAGTATGCCAAATGCAGTGTCTGGGTTAAATTTAAGCAAAGGGGTTGCGACATAATACGGTATGTGCATTTCACGACATACTAGAGCCAGTAATCGGGAACCAATTTTATTCAAAACCGTTCCTTCTGATGTGATTGCGTCAGCACCAGTAATAATCATCTTTATATCGTGAGTACGTACTGCCCATCGCATAGCAGAGTCTACCACCATTTTCGTTGGAATACCCTCATCAATTAATTCTTTTGCGGTTATTCTTCCTTGGTATTTTGGCCGTGTTTCAGTACAAATTACATTGAACCGCTTTTTTTGCCTCCATGCTTCAAGCAGAATACCAGTTACTGAACTGCTATGACAATGTGTAAATATTGTAAAGTCTTGAGGATCCCCTTTGTTCGGAATCCTATTTGCGCCAATTTTGGCAATTTTTGTTTTTGATTCCATTAATAATTGAAGATATCGCTCTGAGTATTTTCCAACTTCTTCTGCAATATCGATACTTTTACCCTCCTCTTCATGCGTTAATTTTAGTTTCCTATGTATAAATTCCAACCCATTTCGCATTGCGGGTTCAGTGTCTCTGCTATCATAAATTAAGTCTATTCCCTCCTCAATTTTATTCCATAATTCGTCAAATTGAAGTTCTTTATGTCTGTATGCAAAATCTTTTAACGTCTTAACCGCATACTTTGCAACATTTGTTGCACCTTGTATCTTCAACGACTTAATATCTAAGCACGCTTTTTTTAGTTCGTCCATTTCTCATACACTCTAATTTTATGTAATTCTTTATTTTCCTAATCATTATCTTGATTATTATTATTTTGGTTATTGGCGCTTTTATTTTTATTATTTGGTTTTGATCCCAATGCCTTCTTGTCTCCGTTTTCTTCGGTTTGAACTTCTGCAACTACATAAAATGGTCCAACATATCCACAGTGTAGGCATTCATAAGAGGGATTGGATAACCAACCGCTAATATTAAACGCTTGTTTACTAATGGGTTTCTTACATTTTGGACATAGTGGGATTTCTTTCTTCTTTTTTTTATGATTTCTAAAAAACATCTATATTCCTTCCATAGCATTTGATTTTTATTTTTAGAGTTATTATTTCATACGGTTTAATAGTAACAATAACATTATTTTTGCTTATCTTAGGTATTCTATTTTTTATTTTATTACTTTCTAATAGATCCATCAACATCGCTCTTTTAATTTCTATAAACGTGGGGAATCGTAGAGTCACTTCGGTTTCCTTTCCTTCTCTTTCAATTAGTCTTAAAATAAATTCAGAAGGATTATCAACATTAGGTTCATCTTCAGCCACCTTAAACGTTCCACATTGCACGGATATAGGATCAATTTCGAGGAAACTGAATTTATTTTTTATATCTTGCTTTATTTTATTTCTTTCCTCAGCATTATGATTATTTTTTGGAGTAGGTAAAAGTTTGAATCTCAAAGGATGGTTTAGTTCGTATGCTTTTCGCCATATTCCGTTCCTCCAATCACCATTATGCACGCATATCCCAAATTGAATATCTTTATGGTATTCTAAATCCGTAAATCTTGGCATATTTGGATCTAGTCCGCCATCTTCTGCACGATTTATAAACATTGTTTCTCCCGCATATCCTGTGTATTTTGGGCTTCTTACGACTGTCGGTCGAATTATAACGTTTCCAGCTTTAGAACGCAGACTATTCAGACCGTATTTTCCGTTGTTAAGAATAGAGAATCCGATATCTAAATTTTTATCATAGATTGACACATATTTTTGACAAGCATGTTCCCATCTTGCGGAATCTAGTTTAGTTGTATGTACAATAGTTCTATCTATAAAGGAATATGCAATCTCACTTGTCACAATATTAGTTCTTAAATTAGTGTCAAAATTAAGTTTAACTAACCATCTTGGGTTTTTTAAGTCTATATCCATTGATAGTTTCAGAACTGATGATCCTTCGGCTAGCGAAATTCTTTGAATAAAAGTGCTCTTTTTAATTTTCCGTGTTATGTTAAATGTGATCCTTATTGGACTATTTTCTATCAGTTCCAGGTGAAAATCTGTTTCATCATACATCAATTGATGATCTTGGTAATTAGGATCTATATTCCACGCATCTGTATGTTCTTTTTCCTCAAAAATTAATATTTTATTGCTCTCTCCTCGTAAAACATTTTCTTGAGAAACCTTAGTATCCTCTATATGGGTAATCCAGCCAGTTTTTTTATTGATCTTTACTATTAATCTTTCATTTTTTATTATATAGTGTTCTGGAGTTTCGTTATAATTTAATTTATTAGTGTTGTTGTCCTGGCTTTGAGTATTATTATTTCGTTCGATATTATTATATTTGTAATTTTCGTCAAAATAACAAACTGAGAAGCCCATACTGGGAATATTAGCAATTCGCGTGAGTGCGAGATTTTTGTTTTTATTCGAATTTAGTGATCCCCATGCATCATGCACAATTACGGTCGGTATTACGGTACCATCATATTTTTTTAATGTCCCTTGCTTTCTATCTCCAATCTCTAATTCAATAACATCGCTTCTGTTCCAACTTAGAGGGTTATAAATTATAAACGGAATTAAATCGATTGAGTCGTCTTTATACATGTTTAAAATTCTAAAATACATTTCTTCATATGATGTCTTTATAAATGAGTTGATTTTTTCTAAGTCTTTATCATAATCTAAATATACTTCGGGGATAGAACTACCTGGTAATATATCATGAAACTGATTATATAATGCAAGTTTCCAATGTTCCTCTAAATTATGTCTTGAAACTTTATTTAATCCGATCTTAATTGCTAATAGAATTGATGCAAGCTTTTCTATTGATTCCAATTCGTTTTCTGATAATCGATTACCCCGTTTTACCCGAGATACTGATGTATAAGTTCCACGATGTACGTCCAAATACCATTCATCATTCCAAATTGCCCAACGATTAATATATTTTTTAAACATCGTGTAGATATCTCCATGTTGATTGTGTTTAACTTTCTTTCGATACAATTTTCTTAAATGTTCAACAGCAAGTATTTCCAGTTCGATTGGTCCGTGTCCACCATCTCCTAATCCATATCCAAAAATATTTTCCATCATTAATTCGTTAGAACGCCATTTCGCATAATCTTGGGGTTTAGTTTGATAATTAGCAATCAATTCCTCATTTTTTTTACCTAATAAATAAATCAAAGGATATTTGTTACCATAATTGATCGGTAGAAAATATCCAAAGTGGATATGAACCATCGTTAATTTAGTTCCATTTGGGGCTTG
>WJKO01000300.1 GCA_014729055.1 Promethearchaeota archaeon
GAGGTAGATCTACTCTATCCTCACATGCTAAATCAGAATAGGATTGAAGAGTTTAGTAAAAGCGTAGATAAAAAATCTATCGAAAAAACTATTATTGAAGAAGCAGCAAAACCAAAATTCAATAATACATTCAAGATCAGAGATATGATAAACCACTTGATGGTGCAGAATAAGAAAGAAGTCATCATTTTCAATGGCATTGATAGATTAAGGAACGAAAAGGTTGTCTTTGCGATGAATCCGCGGACAAAATACCTAATAGAACAATTCCAACCTATCATTGATAGTCTACCAAACGGTGCAAAGAAAATTTTAGTTGCTATATCCAACGGAATTACCTCTGAGACAAAATTACGGAAAATAAAAGGCGTTGAGAGTGTAGATCAGAATTTAGCGATCTTACAACAGATGAATATGATAGACGGTACGAGTAATTTAACTGATTCTGGTGATGCAGTAGTTACATTAATTAAATTGATGCCAGATCTATAAAAAACAACTTTTTAACATTGTACTTATCTTTTTTTTTCTTATTTTTAAAAAATAGAAATAGTTAAAATTAATAAAATGACATTTTTCGATGCCTTAATTGGTTATGTCTGCTTTTCTCTGGCGCCTCTCCTAAAGTTGAGGAGTATAAATACTAAACCCGTAGCTAAAATACCGATGCCCGCAGCGATCCCAAAGAAGGCTATTGAAGGAACACTAAGACCAGAAATTAACAATCCCGTTCCTGCTGCTGCATGTGCACCACCAACACTCAGTGTAATTACCCTAAATCTCGTCGATATCGGTACATCAATATGAATAATTCTTCCATTTGAGCCATCAATAAAAGCTTCATATTGCTTTTTCCCATAAGTGAATTTAAACTCGTATACAGGAAAATGAATATAATAGACACCTCTTTCTTCGATGTTGTCATTTCGGCTTGTAATTTGAGTTACCTCTTTGTAGATCTCTGAATTCTGTCTTTGTATAACTCCTTGATACATGGTCTGTTTTGCCTCATTTAATGAAAATACTGAATCGATTATGTCACCGCCCAATTCTTTTACGTGTTGTATATCGAAATACTCCTTACCAGTGGTGGTTATGTTATAGTCTCGTAGGTATTTTGGAATTTTAGTCTTGTGAAGCGCTAATAAAGGAATTTGATATTCTCGATGAACAGTTCCTCGTTCTTCTTTCTTATAATATGAAACATATTCATACCAGCCAGGTCTATCGAAAGCTGGTTTAGAAAAGCTAGGCCAGTTATCAAGTCCAGCATATTGACTTGAGCTTTTATACTCACCGACCCAAATTGGATAGAACTTAAGCTTCCGTTCAGTTATAGTTGCAGTACTCTCGAAATCTTGAGGTGCACCAGGGATCTTCACAATCCAATCTTCCATTAGATTCTGTGCTTGAGATCCATTATATTGAGAGCGGATGATGAAATGTTCTTTAAACACATATGTATTTTTTGCTTCTTCCGTAACTTTCTCTCCAGTAATATTCTTACCTTCAGGTCCGACCATTTGAGATACTTGAATTGCCGTACCACAATATTCACAAGTATGAATTGGTGCATTTGGAACATCTAAATCTGCTGCACAATTTGGACATACGATCTTCACCATTTATTTGTCCCCCTTCTTTAAGGCTTTTCGCCTTGCTTTCAATTTCTTCTTTCTATCTTTATGTATATCCTTCTCCATAGACTTTTCTAATTGTATACTGAAGGCATTTTTCAAAGGTAGAACGCTAAAACCCATAGCAATTACTGAAACAATCAATAAGATTATTCCAGTAGTCTCAGTATCAGCGACATTGGTCATACCTAATCCAACATTGCCAATTATTCCGAAGATAACGATTAGAAGCATTCCGATAATGTAATTCAATATACGTCGCTTTAAAGTTAAAGGTATTTCTCCTTTTACAACTTTTCCAGAATCTCCCGCTGCAGAGACCTTAAAAACCTTATTCTCAAATGTATAGCGAACCTCCCACAAAGGGGCATGTACGTATAACGGATCTCCCGTTTGTATGTCAGAATCACATCGAACTAATTTATGAAGACCACTTGCAGCTTGAGCGCGATTGTCATTTTCAATTTTACCATATGCGTCCATCTTAGCTTCATGGGCATCTACTTCGGCATTTATAAAATCAGATTCTGCTGCTTCAATCTTATCGTATTCAAAATCAATAATATTGTCCAAATATAGGGTTCTTTCAAATTCATTAAAACCATAAAACGCCGTATGTTTCCGCGCGATAATATTTTCTTTACCGTTTCTGTTAAAATCTCCCTCTCGTGGTCGCCAAACTGTAACTTGATAAGGCTCTTTATAGGTTTCTGTTCTTACATTCCCATTCGCATCTTTAACTCTTCGTGTTTTAGTTCTATATCGGGTCACGGATCCTCTTTCAACACCATAATAGTGCGTATGGGAATTGAAAGGAACTACCCAATAAGGTAAATAATTTGCTCTTATTTCAGTGATTGTCGCTAAATCTGGATCAGTCCTATTTTTATCCAAGAAAGCTATTACATTTTCTTTAATAGTTCTTTTATCTTGTGTCGGTAGCATCTTATGACCTGGTATCTTCTCAAAATCTACGTCATAGGTTTCCCCGCAATACTGACAAGTTATTACTAAATCCTCGGGGCTTATTTTTATTACCGCCCCACATGTCTTACATTTATGCGTAAGTTTATTCTCAGTCATGTTATCTCAACCTTGAGATATTTTAAATTAAAAAATAGATCAAAAAAACAAAAAAATAAAATAGTTTTTTATTTGAAATCCTGTATTATTATTGCTTTGCTCCGCATTTTTCACAGAATCGCTGTCCAGGGTCTAAAGGATCGCCACATTTATAGCATTTTAATGGTTCGTTTACTGGATGACCGCATTTCTCGCAGAACTTCTGACCTTCATCCAAAGGATCTCCGCAATTTTTACATTTACCGCCTTCGCCTGAAGGTTCTGGAACAGGCGGGGGTGTAGGATCTTTTCCGCAATTTGAACAGAACTTTGTTCCTTTCTTTAATTGAGTTCCACATTGGGCACACGTTATAAAATCACCAGCACCCGCACCTACGGCTGCATTTGTATTCATACCACCACTCATTACGAATGCTGTTCCAGCACCACCCTTCGATTTACCAAGCTCTTTTGCGACATCTTTTTGAGTCTCCGATGCTAAAACTCCAGCAGCTCCAACTCCACCAGTCTGCATAAAGAATAATCTGTCTCGGTATTTTTCCTCAGTATCAATTTTAAGGAACTTAACATCAACAAGTTCAAGACCTATTCTCTTAAATGCGTCTTGCAAAATCACTTTTACTTTAAGGGAGGTATCCTCAAGTTTCCCATAGACTTGCCTTAATGTATATTGAGATAATGCTTGAATTAAATTTTCATTGAAATATCCCCGAATATAATTATTGACTGCGGTCGTTGTGAAAATATCATTGTTTCCACAGACTTCATTCACAAAAATGCGTGGATCTTCAACTTTAAACCAGTATTGTCCATTAAACATTAAAGGTGCCAATTCTTGAGTTTGAGTTCTTCCTCCAAATTTGCCATCAAATTGGGCTTGACTAATAAAAACACATGACGCTTCGAATACATCCCCAGCGAATAGTTTAATTATTCCACCCAATAGTGGTAAATCCATCGTCTTGATTCTATGTCTACCAGGTCCGAACATATCAAGGGCTTTGCCATCTTTAAAAAACATTCCCCATTGATTTTCTCGGACTATTATAGTAGAACCCCAGTTTAATCTATTGTCTGGGAAACGCCATACTATATCTTCTTTACCAGCGCTGTCCCATTCAACTACTTTTCCACCTAAAGCCATGTTTTTCACTTCTTATATGTATTGTGTATATAAAAAAAATTCAATTAAACATTGAATAATTAAGCATATAAATTTTGAGATAAAAAAATTAGAAGAATGAGTAAATAGAACTATTATGTATTATGTTGCCCATCCTCTCATATATTCATCGCGTTGTTCATAGAGAGTGATCGCCTTATTAATTCGTTTCTTTAATTCCGTGATTTCCTCTTTTTTAACAGTATCTGTTAATTCATTTACTAAATCCTCAATATCAACTACCGCTTCAATTGTGTCTTTATCGAAATCGAGTAATCTTTCAATCTCGTCTTCACCAATTCTTTGTGATCTGTCACCAGTTTCCATATACCCATAATCTGCTCTGTCTATCTTTCTAATAAAAGTATCTAAATCGACAAGAACATTTTCAAGTAGCTTTACAATATCAGGCGCATTTTCAATCATATTAGCTTGGAGGGTCTTAATAACGTCTTTGGATTTCTTTAATTCTTGAACTAAATGATTCCGTAACATCTTATCGCTCTGTCTTCTGACTTCTCTGCGTTTATACCCTCTATATTGTGGTAACACTCTCCCAAAGAATCCTGGATGTTTGATAACTTCGTTAGTCATCTTAGTCGCTTCTTCCTTTTTGTCTCTGACTTTCGTTTGTTTCTTAATATCAGCTCCACAGTGGCGACACGTGGGTTCATCTTTAGGAGTTTTCTTACCGCATTTTGGACATTTTATCTTCTTTTTAAAACACATATCTATCATTTCCTTTTTTAAATATAACTTTCATTTTCTTTTTAATAATCTTTACTTTTTTTCATCAGTATGTTTTTAATCTTCTAAATTAATATTTCGCATACTGCCCATAAGTTAAAAACTTCACAGAGTGCTACTTTTGATTATCAAATAATTACAAAATTATATTGTATGTGCTTTTAAAAACATAATTTCATTTCTACAATGGCTAATTTCTATAAAATAAGATAACCACATAAAATTAAATAGAATAAATGAAATTAATTTATTCATAGAACAAAAAAAACATAATTAATTTGAAAAATTAATTAATCTCTACTATAAACTGTATTTTTTGTTATCAAAAAAAGATTGGTGTAAAAAATATGGCTCTATCAACAAAAAGTTTCAATAAAATCCTTTCAAAGATTATAAAAAGCGAATCTGGTATTAAAAAAGTGTTGCTTGTGGACCGAACGGGTTTGACAATTGCACATGTGAGTAAATTTTCTTATTATCCAGTAGATGTAGATGGTATCGGAGCTATTGCGAGTGCAGTATTCTGTGCATCTGAGGAACAAGGTCGTAATTTAGAGTTAGGGGAATTATCCATAGTTACGTCAGAGTTCACATCAGGTAAGATTTTTGCTGCAAGCTGCGGAAAAGGAGTACTCTGTTTAATTTCAGACCCAGATATAAACTTAGGGTTAATCAGATTAGTAATGAAACGATCTGGCGAAGAACTTAAAGCTATCTTGGACGAATTCCTTTCTGAAGTCGCTGATGAAGACTTAGATTCAGGTTTGGACCTATCCGATTTAGATAACATCTCACAAGACTAAATCTTCTTTCTCTATTTTTAATGTAAAATTTAAAATACATATATTTGTTAATTAAACAAGAGTCGAATTTCTCCTAAAAACCCTCAACTATATTAATGGTATTAGTATGAATGTCCATACACGTATAAGAAAAGCTCTTGAACATGAAGAACCAGATAGAGTTCCCACATTGGCTCAATATTTTGAACCAGTGTTTCGAAAAAAGATACGAAAAAATTTCAATATGATCGAAAGATTGAAGTATATTTTTGAAAAACATTGGCAGGTACGGACAGCTAAGCTAATGGGATTTGACTCTGTGTGGTATCATTATGGACGACATAATATTCCATCAAGGGATAGACCAGAATTACCCGAAGAGATAAAGAAAAAGTATAAGATCAAAAAAGTCAACAATTGGGGACATTATTCTGAATATGACTTAAAGTCAAAAATGAGCTGGTATGTTGATGGTGCGCTTAAGACGCCAGAGTTTCTGCGAGAATGGATTTCTTGGCTAAATACTTGGGAACCAGCGGATGAAAAGCATTTCATTCGATTTAGAAAGATTTGGGACGAATCGATAAGAAAAGGAGTTGTGCCAATTCCCACAGGAGGTACGGTATCTTATGGAACTTGGTCTTCAATCGGAATAAATAGATTTGCCTACATGGTTCGAAAACACCTAAATTTAGTAAAACAACTTGCGAAAGCACTCGGCAAGATCACAATGGACTATCAGACTTGTATGTTTGAACATGGAATAGATATGGCTTTCGTTTGTGACGATTGGGCAATGAAAGATAGATTGATATTCCATCCAAAACAATGGGATGAAATAATCGGTCCCGTTTTTAAGATGATTGCCGATAATGCACATAAACATGATGCTAAATTTTTAGTCCATACGGACGGAAATATAACGGATTGTGTTCCTTACATAGTAAAAAGCGGAGCAGACGCAATTGAACCTTTGGAATACGAGTCTGGTGCGCGATTAAAACCCTTAAAAGAAGAATTTGGAGATAAAATAACGCTGATTGGGAATGTTCCCGCAACTTTTTCACTCACTTTTGGTTCTGTAGAAGAAACAATCAAAATGACCAAAGAATGTATAGATATAGCAGCCGCAGGGGGAGGATATATTTTAGGTGCAGGATCGGATATTTTGGGGACATGCAAAATAGAAAACGTAAAAGCAATGACAGAAACTGCCAAAAACTATGGTAGATATAAAAAAACTTAGTAGATATGAAAAAAAATTAGAAAATGACAGAATTTGTCTTTATCTTTTCTTAATTGCCACAATGATGGCGCCTATTAAGGTAACTATGGACACTACAAGCGCAGTATATGCGATTAATGGTTGCGGTGTGAATTCAGGATCTGTTCTTTTTAAGAAGATACCCAAAGTAGCCCAAGAGATCACTAAGCTATAACCAATATCTTTCCTTGTCATTTGAATCAACAAAGTTATGATATATGCAACGATTATAACCAAAATGGTCCACATTACTTCTGAAATACCCCAACCGCTCCATCCTCTATCGACTGCTACTGCGGTAACATTCGCTATTGTCGCAACAGTTATCCAACCTAGGTACACACTAAATGGTACATGGAAGAATGCTTTATCCTTTTTCGAAATTTCCTTATCTTTTCCGATTCCAAGTTTCAGATATATAACCAATAAACTGATGAATAAAATCACCATAGCTAATAAAGACAATTCTACAAATTCGTAATGCCACATGAAAATCCACAGAATATTGGCTAAACTAGATATCCCAAACCATAATCCAATTTTTCTAACATATTCTTCGCCATTTTTAGACTGGTAGATAGCAAACATACCAAGCAGAAGATAGATTACGCCCCAAATTGCAAATGTCAATCCAGCGGGTACGAATAAGTTTGGATACGCATCTGATAGTTCTCCTGTATTTTTCCCATTGATCGGTAACGCATTTGCAAGAGTGTTTATAAGAAGAGTTCCCAAGAATCCCAAAACATTCAACCATCGGAATAAAGTTATTTTTTTCATTTAATCTTTTCACCATATAGGTTATTCATATAGATTATCTTAGTCTATATACGAAACAATGAGCCCGAGAATATAGTTTAAACGTTTTTTAACTATAAAAGAATTGAAAAAAACACTAATTTTAAAAAATAGCTTGAGATAAATTGCTTATTTTAAACAAGAACAAAAACTGGTCTGTAATCTATTGTAGTCTGTTAACTATTTCTTTCTAAAATATTTGGTGGATAAGATTTTCGTGGGCTGTAATGGCGTGTTAAAAGTTTACTGAGCCCATCTAAGCCCGGGAATAGTACTCTCTCGTTTATATTAGACTGATCAAACTTGATCACTATAACAATCCGCTTATGATCTATATAACAACCGCACTTAATTAAAATCTACCATACCACCCACACATGCTGACCATCTCACAAGCCGCGGCACAAATCGGCGTGTCTGCACCCACTCTACGCCGATGGGACAGAAACGGAACCTTTCAAGCATACCGAACCGCCGGAAACCACCGCAGATACAACCTTGCGGAGATACGGGCGTTTCTCGCGCGGACGTTTAGTGTTAAAACGAAAAAAAAATAGCGAAAAAATCTACGAATTTAATTTTTCGGATAATCTTTATTTACTTACAAGGGATTTAGGATTTTATTATGATTTTTTTAAAAATGGATTAACTGAAAAGAATAATACTTAGGAACTATGAATTTAACTATTTTGCAGGGAAAATTAAAAATATCTCATTTTTTGGGTTCTTCTTTCTCAATAATTTCTATATTAACTATGTCACTATCTCTAATATCCAAATTATTAGCAAAACTTTTTTTAACACTCATTTTAATAAGGTTAGGTGGATATTCTAATAACTCTTTTTTATAAAAAACTTCCAACTTGAAAGTTTCAGTTTTATCTTCAATTTTACGA
>WJKO01000301.1 GCA_014729055.1 Promethearchaeota archaeon
AATCGTAGCTTTAGACAATGTGAATTTAAAAATTGAACCTGGAACGATAACAACCATTATGGGCCCATCTGGTAGTGGAAAAACAACAATGTTGAATATTTTAGGGGCGATGGATATTCCAAGCTCTGGTAAAATATCTGTTGATGGAGAGAACATTGTACAATTGAAGGAAAGAAAATTGGCAAAGTTCCGCAGGCATACGATCGGATTTATCTTCCAGAATTTCTATCTATTACCCAATCTTAATGTATTAGACAATGTATTGGCACCTCTGATACCTTATGGTATTAAAGACGAGGATCGTAAACGTGCTCAGAAGATTTTAGAGGCCGTAGGTTTAGGTGATCGAGGTAAGAGTAAAGTAATTAAATTATCCGGCGGCCAATCTCAACGCGTTGCAATTGCACGAGCATTGATCAATGAACCGAAAATTGTGCTAGCAGATGAACCTACAGGTAATTTGGATTCTGAAACGGGGAGATCAATCATAGAATTACTAATCAATCTTGCCGATGATAATACAACAATAATTATCGTCACGCACGATCCCCGAATAGCTAAATATATTGCGGAACACCCGAAAGGTAAGAATATATGGATGCAAGACGGAAAATTGAGTGAGAAACCAACCTATGATATGTACTGTTGGTAGAAATTCTTTTTTGTTTCATTTTTTTTAAAATTGAATTATTTTAAAATTTTATAAATAAATGTTTTTAAAACGCGTTGCATTTATTTACTTGGATATAATTTTCGTAAAAAAGAAACATAAGATTGGTACCTTTACTTTGAAATATCATTAATGGATTTTTCCTAGTTTTTGGTTTCACTTTTTTTCTTGAGCGGATAATTATTATCTTTATGATCCGACAATAGTCAGATTATAACTATGCAACAATTATTAAATGTTAGTTGAAATTATATGGCAACAGGAACTGTAAAATGGTTTAATAGCCGAAAAGGATATGGATTCATCGTACCAGATGATCCTGAAGCGGAAGATGTTTTTGTACATTACACAGGCATCAAAGCAGACAATGACGACGAATTTCGAACTTTATACGAAGGGGATAAAGTCGAATATGAAATTGTAGATGGACCAAAAGGTCCTCAAGCAAGTGAAGTGTTAGTAACTGAAGCGGCACCACGAAAATTCAAATCCCGATCAAGTCAAGGCTATGATTCCAATTTTTATTAGAAATATTGGTTTAAATTAGAAACAAGATTTGATTCATTTAGTGATACTTATCACTAATTATTTTAACTGTTTTTTTTTTTCTTTTATTCTTAACTCATTAGAGCCAGACATCAAGGAAAATATTTTTTTAGATAAGAATGTGAATTAAATCATGGAATTTAAAAAATATCTAGGATCAATTTTCGATTTTATTTTGGGCTTGTTGGTACTTGCTGCCTTGGTTTATGCATCTGTTGAATTTTCAAGTGATTTCACCGATACACCCTATAATATACCATTATTTATAGGAATACTAATTTTATACATACCAATTGCGGTTATTTCGATCATCAATGGTTTATTAGGGATTAAGGAATTACGAGATCAACAAAAAGAACAAGAAACTGCTTTTAAAGAGAGATCTTCTGGAAAATTATACAGATTTTTAACATTCTTTTACCTTATAGTGTTATTGGGCGCATTAATTTGTGTATTATTGTCCTTTGGTGTTTATTGGCAACAAATTCTAGTTGACATGGATGAACCAATCTTTATTGGGAGCGTCGCTCTGTACATTGGTGGTGCATTTTGGTTGGTTTTAATGGTTAGTGAGTCCTACTTTAAAATGAATGGGGATTCCTTACTCGTTAGAAAGGAAAAGCAGAAGGATAAACAGGTTATAGAAGATAGAGCATTAAATTATCGTAGCCGTATATCAAAAATACAATCATATTTTCTCATTAGCATTTTAATTACTACCATGTTTGGTGCCTTAACCGTTGAATTGGCAGCGCCTAAAACATGTTTTAGTGGTACAGGTGTTCTAGCAGACTATGCATATAGCTTACCATCGGGAGCTCATTACAATGCGTCATTAGATGATTCCGAATTAGTAAACCAAACAATTTTAAGCGCCTTTGAAAAAGCATTAAGGAATATGACTCGTTTTCAACGTGCTGGTGGTTTTCCAAGGGGTGCTACGATTGATAATTCACTAGCTTGGAGTGATAGGGGCAAGGGGTGTCCGCTGTTCCCCAATGAGTTTTCGATGCAAGGAGGTACTGCATTAGTTGCTGGGGTATATTTGGATATGTACAGGGTTGAACCGAATCCAGTTTATCTCAATTTTGCAAAAAATGCTGCGGATGCCCTTCTTGCCGTACAAGATGAGGTAAATGGTGGATTCTATTATGATGGAAGGCGCTTTGAAAATGGGGATGGATATCAACCGCATCCCAGGAATAAAAATAGACATGCAATTTTGGATGATAATGTTATGCAAAGCTGTATGGATTATTTATTAGATATCTATAATGTAACTGAAGAACAGAAGTATTTAGATGCCATTAATCATGGATTTGACTGTCTATTTGATATTGAAAAACCAGGTGGGGGATGGCCTCAACGTTCAAATTATCCCGACTATTCTTATCCGAGTTATGTTACTTTAAACGATGATTCAATGGAG